>RQOI01000083.1 GCA_003854995.1 Candidatus Zhuqueibacterota bacterium | reverse complement strand
TGAGGGTTCGGCGATGACGGGCTGTTCCCGTTGCAGCATGGCAGCGTTTTGCAGGGGAATGAAATTGGCAAATTTTGCCACATCTGGCAGCGATGTATTCGTGCCCGGGATGAACAGGACCGACTGCTTTTTCGAGTCCAGGCTGGCTGCCAGATTCTGGTTGAATGAGGGCGCGGCGCCGCGTATGGGGTAGTCATAGAATATAAAGATGTCGATCTCTTGCAGCGCAGCGAGCGACGGCGGCGGCTGATAAAAATCACCACTCGATTTGTGAACGACATTTTCGATCTCATAGCGATCGTTTTGCAGGATTTTTTTCATGAACGTGATGTCCGGCGTTACTGCGCCGGCGATCAGCAAGATCTTGAGCTTTGATTTGAGCACATTTATGTACAGGGTGCGCGAGTTATTGTCGATGATCTGTTCACCCACCTGCTGCGGCACGGTGAGGTCGAGTTTCAGCCGGCCAACCGTTTGCGGTGTGAAAGGCAGGGTCACCGTCTTTTCCGCGGGTGCCGGGGCAAGCTGCACGATTTCTCGACTGATCACCACGCCATCCTGGCGGAGTTCAACGGGGACGGCCATTTCTCCAAATCCCATATTTCGCACTGTCATTTGAACTGGAGTATTTTGATTGACGTAGGAGAAGGGATTGGCCTCTGCGCGGGTGATCGCCAGATCGGTCATTGGATCGCTGGAGCCGATGCCGATGGAGTGTATGGGGATGCCCAGTCCCTCTGCATCGCGGACAGGATTCCCGCCGTCATTGTAGCTGCCGTCTGAAATTAAAAGAATGCCGGTCAGGTTCTGCGTGGCATGTTGCGCCTTGATGAGCTCGACAGCTGCGCGGATGTCGGTCACATCTCCGGCAAAGCTCAGCGAATCCCCCTGCTTGGGCTGAAAAGGTTCAATGCCGTTGGCAAAGGAGTAATAAACGACGTCAAACGTGCGCTCCAGTTCGGCCAGCGGATCACTCTGGAGGATGTCGCGCAGGATCGCCCGGCGAGGACCTTTGCTGTCCGTGATGGTCATGCTGGCGGTGTTGTCGAGAGCGATCGCCAAAATGGGTGGATTGTTTTTGTGCTGGCGAAAATGGAGCGTGGTTTCATATATGACAAAGAGCAGGAGCAAGAGGCTGAGCGTCCGCAGAGTCGTCAGCGTGCCGCGCAGGAAGAGCGATACAGCCGGATTCGTGCGACGATAGACAAAAATGGAAAAAAGGATGGCGATCAGCAGCAGGGGAAAGAGAACGGCTGCGTGCCGTGAAAATGATAAATAGAGACTGTCCAGTGCCATTTTGACAATCATGCCAGATCTCTTTCGATAGACAGATTTGGATGAACATCCAGGCCAAAGTCTGAGCGCTCGCCCCGTTGCAGGCGAAAGTGCCCGGCGCGAGCGATCATCCCGGCGTTGTCCGTGCAGAGAACGGGATCGGGGATGCGCAGTACAATCTGTTCCCGCGCGCATCTGGATTCGAATTCTGCACGCAGTGCGCTGTTTCGAATGACGCCGCCGGCGAGGACGAGTTGCTTGCAGCCGTAGAGGCCTAATGCGCGAAATGATTTTTCGACCAGTACGTCCACAACGGCTTTCTGGAAACTTGCCGCGACATCGGCGACAGAGAACGTCTCAGCGCGGCGCTTTTTATTCTGGACATAGTAGAGGACAGATGTTTTCAGGCCGCTGAAGCTGAAATCGAGGTTGTTCTTGTCCAGGAGCGCCCGGGGAAAATTGACGGCTTGATCATTTCCCTCCCGTGCTTTTTTTTCGATGAGAGGTCCGCCGGGGTAACCAAGCTCCAGCACTTTTGCCACCTTGTCAAATGCTTCACCTGCGGCATCGTCTATCGTTTGGCCAATTATTTTATAGCTGCACGGCTTTTCCACAAAAATCAGCAGCGAGTGTCCACCTGAAGCGACCATTGCTATATAGGGGTGATCGATAGCCGGAGACTCGCCGGCGCCGGCGACGATATGTCCCTCTATGTGATTGACGCCAATGAAGGGTATATTCAGGCTGAGAGCCAGTCCTTTCGCGACGCCGAGTCCCACCAGGAGTGAGCCGGCCAATCCAGGGCCGTGCGTGACCGCAATGCCGTCCAGATCGCAGAGGCTCAGCTCCGCCTCTGCCAGGGCCATGTTGATGATCGGCACGAGTTGTTTCAGGTGGGCGCGCGAGGCAAACTCGGGGACGACGCCGCCGTAATTTTGATGAATGGTCTGCGTCCTGATGATATTAGACAGAATCGCCTGATCGTTCACAACAGCAGCGCTTGTCTCGTCGCACGATGTCTCGATGCCCAATACGGTCATATGCATCATCTATTGATCTCTGTTGCGGATGAATGTAATTTTAGCGCGTTCCGAACTGAGCTCTCGAAAGGTAACTCCCGAGATTGGTTCTATGCTGATGGCTGCATTGGTCAGCATCGAGTCAGGCAGGCTTTGATATTCGACGTAGGCATTGATGTCATTCGCATTCAAGAGCGAGATCCTCTGCATGCCGCCCTGAACTTTGATCGAGATGTGGGTTGGATGAACGAGCGCATCGATGTTCTGCGGCAGGTAGCGAACGGTGACGGGAATCTGATGAATGACTTTTTCCAAGAGCCGTTGAACGTCGGCCGCAATTGTCACCTTTGGATCCAGAATTTTGATTTGTCCGTCATCCGGCTGGAGCAGGGAAATTTCTTCCTGAATTCGGAATCTCAAGTTGTCGCGCACCTGGCTTGGGGTGTCCAGAGAGTCCAGTTGGGCGACGAGTTTTTCCGGACCCTGAACTCGAACAGAATCCGGCTCCATGATGACATCTCCGACAATCGTATAGCCAGGCTGTGGTTTCAAGACGATATTGTTCCGAACCGGAATTTTCAACGTCACCAACCTTTCGACTCGGTAATGGATTGAATCCGGCCCCAGGAAATGTCTGATGAGAAGATTTTTGGCATTGCCGGAGAGGAAGATATTTTCACGTGAAGGGTGCAGGATATGCTCACCCGGCGACCAATTGACGTCCAGACGCAAGCGCGCTTCCCGAAACAGCATATAGCTGAACAAATAGCGTCCTGATCCCTGCAAAATGATGTGGGCTTTAGTCGGAATTTTGGAAGTGATGATATAGTCGGGATTATTTTGGCTCAGTTCGATCGGGATGGTTGTCTCGTATTCGTATACATTTCCTGTGACCACGAGAAACCAGATGAGAATCGCCAGCAATGTCGAAAAAATCTTGATCTTGTGTTGATGCCAAAAATTCTTTTCTCTTTGAAAGGCTGTGCGGTTATAGGTCATACAACATAGTCTTCAATCAAATCAGGAGAAAATTGTTAGAGTGTGAGACATCCCCGGTTGGTCTTTTACTTGGTGGCCATTCGAATCTCACTGCCGCGGCTGATTTCACCGTTATCGATGCGAATGCTGAATCCGCATTCCGGATTGGTGCATACCCACGCTTTATAGCGGATGGAGGAGCCTTCTCGACCGTAATCTGAGAGTGGAATGAGAACGCCAATATTGCATTTTAAGCATGCGGGATACGAGTTTTCCATTTCTTTTTCCTGGCTTGTACTCTATCGGATGATTAGAAATTACCTCTAATATTGTTATTATTAAAACTACGGGTTAATTATCTGAAAGTCAATCAATTTTTTCAGATTGCGCTAGGTTAAAAGATGAACAGCAATGCCGCACAACAGACTCAGGAGCAAGCCAACAGCCGCAGTTCTGCTCATGATGGGGCGGTCTGCATCCCTCCATTTGAGTATGAGTCGCGGCAGGAAGGCGCCTATTGTCAGGAGGAGCCACCAGCCGCTCCAGACAACTCCCAATGTGGCGAGGAATCGTTCAAAATAGCCGGGCACGCGCTGCAGAAAATTTGGGTACAAGACGGGTAGCGCGCTGTGTTTAAATTTGAGCCAAAATTTGAGCGCGTAAAAGATAATGGGGACTCCGGCAAAAGCCGCGAAAATATACGCTGTCAGTTGTATGATGAGATCGCGGTTGGCTAAAATACCGACGACGGCATAGTCCTCTCTATTGACCGTCTTTGACAACCAGAGAGCGACGAGCCAGACAGAAAAAACGTGCAGCGCCTGATCGATGAAAAACTGAAAAAAATTGTCTCTTGAAATTTTTTCCGAAACGCTTATTTTCGTCCGATCCAAAACGATATGAATGAATCCGAGGAGAAAGATGGCCATCCACGTTCTGATGTTGCTCAGATAGGGGATGAGCACCAGGGTGTTGACGATTGAGCAGATGAGGACATGCGGCAACACACCCCAGGAATATCTCGTCTTCAGACGAAAGATCGCATCAGTCTGCAGAGGAAAATCGCCAATCACGTGGGCTAGTAATAGGCTCCAAAAGAACATGGTGGTTTCGCCCAGGATTTGGCCCCCTATTCTCTCACAATCCAGACTTTGATTCGTGCTTCGACTTCGCTATGGAGTTTAATCGGGACCTCAAAGACGCCAAGAGCTTTCAGCGGTTCTTCGAGGATGATTTTTTTACGATCGATATCAAAACCCTTCTCTTTCAGCAGGTCAGCGATGTGCTGGTTTGTGACAGCGCCAAAGACTTTGTCTTCTTCTCCGACTTGGACGGTGGCAGTGATCGAAACCTTGTCGAGTTCTTCGGCCAGGGCTTGAGCTTCCAGCATCTCTTTTTGCATGATTCGCTGTTCTGCCAGGCGTTCTTGTTCATATATCTTTAAATTTGCTGGTGATGCCGCTATTGCAAAGCCTTGTGGGATCAGATAGTTCCTCGCATATCCGGTTTTCGTCACGACAATTTCGCCGGCTTTTCCGAGCTTTTCCATGTCTTTTTTCAAGATAATTTTCATTCGCAGCTTTCCTATTCTATGATTACTTGGCCATGTCTGAAATGTACGGAATCAATGCAAGTTCACGAGCGATTTTTATCGATTTGACGAGCTGACGTTGGTGTTTTGCACACGTCCCGCTCGTACGGCGGGGTATAATTTTGCCCTGCTCGGTTGTGAAACGGCTCAATCGTTTTTCATCTTTGAAATCAATATAGTCGATTCTTTCTTCACAAAATCGGCAAATTCTTTTCTTTTTCAGCATATGCACCCTCTCTGTCCTTTAAATTTTCAAATTCTGGTAACCAAAATCAAATTCAGTCGGTTCAATCTGTTGCAGTGTATCCATCTTTGGCTCGGATCTTTCAGTGGCGAGTTCTTCCACATCCTGGGTCATGCCTGGTTCAAGGAATTGGATCCGCCGCGCCCTGATCTCGACGACACTGCGAGTCGATCCGTCATCATTTTTCCAGCTGCGACTCTGCAGTTCACCGTCGATGAGTACAGAGCTGCCGACCTTCAGCGTTGTGATACATGTTTCAGCGAGTTTGTGCCACGCGACGATGCCCACATGACATACGTTTTCTCGCCAGATACCCGAATTGTCTCTATACTTTCGATTTGAGCTGATATAAAAATTGGCCACCGGCGTACCACTCGATGTGCGCCGCAGCGTCGGCTCGTTACTGACATTGCCGGCAATCAGAACGTTATTGATGTCCGGCATTTTTAAATCTGGCATTCCTGGACTCCTATCGTCCGGTTATGAAATCAGTTCATGAACGCTCGTCATTCAGCTTTATTTTCAGCCGTGGCGTTCGCCGTCTCGTCGTCGGCTGTTTCCTGGGCCGATTCGACCGATTGCGGCTCACTTGCCGGGCCAGCTGCTGCATCATCAGCGACATCTGTTGCAGCTTGGGGTTCTGGCAGCGGCGCCTTTTCAACGGCAGCTTCCGGCTTTTGCGTTTTGTCGGCAGCGATTTTTGATTCCACGGCTTGAACAGCACCTTTGGGCATTGCCAGAGTCTTAAAGCGCAGCAAGGATTCGTTCAATCTGTATTCGCGTTCCAGTTGTTTGATCATTGTCGGCGGACCAGAAAAGCGAATGACGACGTAATAGCCATACTGGCGTTTTTTTATCTCGTAGGCCAGCCGCTTCTTGCCCCACCGTTCGACCGTCTCGATCTGACCGCCATTTGCGGACAGAAAACGTTCGTACTTGTTGATGATGCTGTCAATTTCTTCACTTTTCAGCAGTGAATCGATGATAAAGATTGTTTCATACTTTTGCAAATTATCCTCCGTTTTTTTAAGGTACATGAAAATCAGAATCTAATCAATCCTCAAGTGCTCCGCGCAAGGGCCTTTTTCGGCGGGGGAAGAATGGAAATCGCAGAAACAGCAGCCACCCACTGCAAGAGCTCATCGGCGAGATCGTCACAGCGATTGAGCTTCCGGTGGCGTCTGATTGAAGGTGCTCATCGTTCTCTCAATTCCGTTGCCTATAAAACTGACGATGACCCTGATGGCCGTCGCTATGACAGCGTCGAGCTCTTGCTGCTCATTTCTGGAAAAGTCGGACAAGACAAACTTTATCATGTCCTTCTTTGCGTATTCAGTCCCGATGCCGATGCGCAAACGAGCAAACTCATTTGAATTCACATATTGTATGATGGAGTCGATGCCGTGGTGCCCACCAGAGCCGCCCTGCTTCCGCAGGCGCAGGCGACCAAATGGCAGGTCAACTTCATCAAAAATGACCAACAAACGCGACAGATGAATGTCGTAATAGTCTAAAAGGCGCGCCACCGCGACGCCGCTGTTGTTCATAAAAGTGAGCGGCTTGGCCACGATCGCGGGCTGGCCTTCTATCACTGCGGTCGCATGATAATAACAGCCGGCACGACCTTTTTTAAACGACGCATTGAACTCTTGCGCCAGGCGATCAACAACCATATAACCGATATTATGACGCGTCTTTTCGTACTCTGATCCCGGATTTCCAAGACCGACAATCATGTATTTTTCGGACATATGGATAGATATCAGTCCTCTTGCTTTGGCTCCGCGGCTCGCTGTGTGATGACTTCCGGTTCGGCGGTTTCTTCAACTGCCACCTCAGCCTCAGTTTCAATTATCCGCGGTGCGCTCACCGTGACGAGCGCGGTTGTCGGATCCGCCAGAATCGTATAATTCTCCGGCACGATATCAGACACAGATATGCTGTCGCCAATTTCGAGTGCCGTGACATCAATCTCAATGTGATCCGGAATATCTGCCGGCAGACACTCTATTTCCAGTTCGCGCACCACTTGTTGCAGGATGCCGCCATTATTTTTCACACCGATCGATGTCCCTACGAGTGTGATGGGCGTGCGAACGGTCAGCTTTTCAGTCATCTTGATGCCCAGAAAATCGACATGGATGGGAGTGCCTTTGATCGGATCGAACTGGATGTCACGGATGACGCACTTTTTGTGCTCTTTGCCATCGAAAATGACTTCAATCAAGCCCGATTCATGGCCCCATATCGAGCGCAACTCGGTGCGCTCCAGGGACAAAGGAATGCTTTTACTGCCGTGAAAATAATAGATGCCGGGAATTTTATTCTGGCTGCGCAATTTTTTTGCCATCTGGGTGCCAGTTCCCTGGCGTGTTTCGACATTTAAAGTGATATCCGACATGTTATATCTCCAATAAGTAAATTTTCACACCTAGTGCATTGGTCCGTTCTTTTGCGGAAAGAGATCAGAAATAGATATTTCATTATGAATTCGAATGATCGAATCAGCAAAAAGTGATGCCAGACTGAGGATTTGCATTTTGGGCGTGATGCGCTCTGGCGGCAATTGAATCGAATCGGTGAAAAAAATCTTCGTGATGGGCGAGGACTCGATCTGCTCGGCCGCGTTTCCGGATAGAACAGGGTGCGTGCAGGCCACATAGATCTCTTTTGCACCTTTGCTTTTCAGCACTTCCACTCCTTTGAGCAGCGTTCCGCCCGTATCGACGAGGTCGTCAACGATGAGGACGTTTTTGCCATCGACATCGCCGATGATTTCGGTCACTGCGCAGACGTTATGTCCAACGCGTCTCTTGTTCAGCAGGGCTAAATCGGTGTTCAGTCGACCGGCATAAGAGCGGGCAAGATGGACCCCGCCGATGTCCGGAGAGACCACCACCAAATCCTTGAGATGCATATCGTTGATATGCTTGACGAAAATAGTGGCGCCATACAAATGATCGAGCGGTATATCGAAAAAGCCCTGAATTTGCGGCGCATGCAAGTCCAGCGTGAGAACCCGATCCGCGCCCGCATGGACGATGAGATTGGCGACCATCTTGGCGGTGATGGAGACTCGCGGCTGATCCTTACGATCTTGGCGCGCATAACCAAAATAAGGAATGACTGCTGTAATGCGATGCGCCGATGATCGCCGCGCCGCGTCCAGCATGATGAGCAGCTCTATTAAATTGTCTGCCGGCGCGTTCGTTGACTGAACGATGAAGACATCCGTCCCCCTGATGTTCTCTTCATACTTGACCCAGATTTCGCCATCGGAAAAATTTTTCGTGATGACATGGCCGATGGGTTTGTTCAGACATTCTGCAATCTTTAGCGCCAGATCGGGATTCGAACGGCCTGCGAAAATTTTAGCTTCACCATTGCGCGGTGTGTTCATGTCAAGGTTGACTCTATAACACGGTCATGAGACGAAAAAAAAGACGAAAATCAGCTCGACTTTCGTCATATTCGGCTGCTGGGGCGGGAGGATTCGAACCTCCGAATACTGGAGCCAAAACCCAGTGGCTTGCCACTTGCCGACGCCCCACTATAGGCTGATGGGAATGAACGGTATCGTCTCGTATCGCTCCCTGAAAAGATGCGCCGCACGCCTCGCCTGCGTTCGCTCTGCAAACAAACCGAAAAACGTCGATCCGCTTCCGGACATCTGCGCATAAAAAGCGCCGCAGTCGTAAAATTGATCTACAATGCTCGCGAATTCAGGATGCTTTGCGAAAACGACTTGCGTCAAGTCATTTCCCAGCTCTTTTCTCCAAAGATGCTGTTTCGAAATCTTTGGAATAAAGCTTTTAAATTTAGCTATTTTATTCTTTCTTGTCAAGTTAAAGTTGCGGTAAACCCATGCCGTCGAGAGATGAATGTGCGGATAGACCAGGAGGCCAAAATAGTCGAGCTTTGCTGCAATGGCTGTGAGGATGTCGCCCTTGCCTTCGCCCAACGCGAAACCACCCTGCAGAAAGAACGGCACATCCGAGCCGAGCCTGGCCGCACACGCCGCTATGTCCTGTCTCGAAAGAGCGTTCGGCCACAATTGCCGGAGCGCCGCGAGGGTCACGCCAGCATTGCTGCTGCCTCCGCCCAAGCCGGCGCCGATCGGGATGCGCTTTGTCAACTCTATCCGGCAACCGAGCGATCTGTCGCCGATCGTCTCTCTGAGCAACTCGGCAGCGCGATGAGCCAGGTTGGTGGAATCCGATGGACAATCGCGCCCGCTCGTCTGCAGAGTGATCTGACCGTCCTCGGCCGTCTCGATGCACAAAGTATCGTGCAGATCGATTTGCTGGAAAAATGTCTCAATGTTGTGGAAGCCATCGAGACGCTTGCTGACAATCCGTAAGCCAATATTGATTTTGGCATAAGAATTCAATTGCATGCAGACTCTCGCTTTTTGCAGACGACTGATATGTGCATAATAACGCTGACATGAGAATCGCCACTCTGCCGAAGCCTCTGCGCGATTCTTCAACCTGCATCTTGCATTTCAGCAGGTTTATCCTTAATTTAGCAAAGTTCATGTGCCAGAAAAGAGTTTTATGAGTAAAATCTATTTTTTTTCCGATGTGCACCTGGGCGCGCATTCGGAAGAGCTGGAAAAACGAAAAGAGCAGCGGCTCGTCTCTTTTTTGCAGATGGTGGAAAAAGAGGATGCTGAACTCGTCATTGTCGGCGATCTGTTTGATTTCTGGTTTGAGTACAAGACCGTCGTGCCACGAAGACACTTGCGCGTTCTCGGTCTGTTGTCGCTGCTGAGCGCTCGCCATAAAGTCTATTATACGGCCGGCAACCACGACTTTTGGCTCGATTCCTTCATGAGTCATGAGATAGGCCTGAGCATTCACGAGCACGATCTTGTCCTCGAGAACGGCGGACGCCGCATCTATATCACGCATGGCGATGGCCTGTTGAAAACTGACCATGGCTATCGCTTGCTCAAGAGAGTGTTGAGAAACAAGATGAATATCGTTCTATATCAGCTTTTGCATCCTGATATCGGAATTCCCCTGGCCCTGTTCTTCTCAAATCTCAGCCGGAGCTCGCGCGAGAAAAAGAGCACTGTCTATATGGATGATGACTATCGGGAGTATGCTCAGGAAAAAATTGATGCTGGCTATGATATGGTCGTGCTGGGACACACGCACTGGGCTGCGCTCGCGCCTTATAAGAACGGCCATTATATCAATCCCGGTTTTTGGGGCATGGATTACACTTATGCTGTTGTTGACAATGGTGAACCCGGCTTGTATGTATGGAATGGTGAAAAAGGAATTCCCCACTCTCCGACCTTTCCGCCGGGCAATCGTAAATTTATAATTTGAGGAGGAGCTCGTGTACCCTGTATTGCTGAGAATTGGCGCGCTTGAGATCCGCGCTTATGGACTGCTGCTGGCCTTGTCTTTTCTGATCGGGATATACCTGTCCGTGCGGCGCGCAAAATCCCGCGGCATAGATCCGAACCACATCATGGACCTCTCGGTCATCCTGATTGTGAGCGCCATCGTCGGCTCTCGTCTTCTCTACGTCCTTTTTCATCTGGACGAGTTTCGCGGGCACTGGCTTGACACGGTCAATCCTTTTCAGAGTGATGGCCAGATCGGCATTGCGGGATTGACGGTGCTGGGTGGCATTGTCCTCTGCTTCATCAGCGCCGTCATCTACCTCAGAATGAAAAAGCTGCCATTCTATAAATTTGCCGATGTCTTGATGCCGGCGGTCGGATTCGGCATTTTTTTGACGCGAATCGGCTGCTTTTTGAACGGCTGCTGCTTTGGATTGCCATGCGAAGGCCATGGACATCTCTGCGTCACCTTTCCGCTCAACAGCGCTGCTGGAAGCCAATTCCCGGGCGTGCCGCTCGTACCGGCGCAGCTCTATTCTTCCCTCTATGGCTTGATCATATTCATCGCGCTGCTGCTCGTCGAGCGCTGGAAAAAATTTGATGGTTTTCTCCTGGCCATTTTTTTGATCCTGTATGGCATTGCCCGTTTCATCATCGACATCTATCGCTATTACGAGGACAGCATGGTCATCCTGCCGATGGGCGACAGAGGGATCAGCCTCAACCAGGGCATAAGCATAATCTTTGTCCTTGCTGGAATTATTTTACTTATAATTGGTTATAATAAAATAAAAAGAACAGCAGCCGGCAAAGTCTCTTCATAGATGTCTTCTAAATTGGCCTAATATATTGTATCCATTAATTTTGAGTCAAAAAGAACTTGACATTCAATGGCAACTTTAATATCTTGAGAGCATAAACGAACAAAGGGTGTTTGGTAGAAAGGAAGCCACTTTGAGAAGAGCCGTTTTCACTCTGCTTGTCGTCTCCCTCTTTGTCCAATTGTTGACGAAAAACAGCTTGCACGCGGCCGACGATAAATTCGGCATCGGCTTGAAAGCTGGCGTCAACAAACTTGAGGGGGATTGGTACACACCACGATTCAATCCCATGGGATCATTGTTGATCTCGTACTCTCCCATCTCATATTTTGCCATTGGTGTCGAGGTAAACTATTCGAACCTGATGACGAAAGAGAGCAAAGACCTCCATGAGGTCGCCCATTATCTTCCGGTCGATCAAGTTGATATAAATGAATTTCAGACAGTTGCGATGCCCATTGAGCTCGACTTTAAATTCAATTTTCTCCCGCGCAACACGGTCAATCCGTTTGCCTCGCTCGGCTTTGGCGGGGTTAACTGGGAATCCAAATATGATGGCAGCACGGTCGTTCGCGAAGGAAAAGAACAGAAAAATTTTGACCTGTTTTTCAAAACGTCCGGCGGCCTGGAGTTCAATTTTGACAACGGACTGGGTCTGGCCATCGGCGCTGATTTCCGCTATACCGGGGTGGATCTGCTCGATCAGCGCGATACAGGCGACTTGAATGACGGCATCACCTCCATCTGGGCTGGAATCAACTATTCTTTCCTAAAAAAGGATCCGCTCGATTTGGATCGCGATAACGTGACAAAGAGGCTGGACCTCGATCTCTATCGCCCGGAAGATCGAAATGGTTTTTGGGACCATGATGGCAAGCCGGATTTGGGAAAACCACCCAAGCCGACCAAAGCGCCGACGGTCATCCATTATCCTGTTTTTCAGGCGGAAGAGGGACGGGACTTGCGTTTGACAGCTGTCATCACATCCGAGATACCAATTCGGACAGCGACCGTCATCTATCGCACGACAGGAACGCAAAAATGGAAACTGGCGCCGTTGAAAAATATGGGGGATGTCTATTACGAAGCGGTCATCAATGGGGCCTATGTGACGACCGCTGGAATCGAATACTGTGTTGTGGCTGTTGACACAGATCTGAAAGGCATTGGATATTCCGGGTTGCCAAAACGGCCCATCCAGGTCAAGGTCGCGAGCAGTGGCCGTAACTGGCGAATCGTCTCGGCATTAGTAGCATTCTTCGGCTGGGGTGCAGCCACTTATATCGTCATGACGAAGCAAAATTAGGAGAATGAACATGAAACGCCTGATTTGGATTTATTCGCTTTTATTCACTTTTATTCTTTCTGGTTTTCTCATCTTTTCGTGCGCGGGTAATCAGGCAGGTGCATACGGTGAGGAAGAGTTGTATCCCGGCGAGACGATGACCGATGATCAAGCCGCCTCTTCCGATGAAGATGAAGTGCTGCGCCTGCTCGGTATAAAAGATGAGCAAGTGGAGACTGAACCGCCGACGACCGAGACAAAGGACGAACAACAGATATTGCAGGATGAAATTGGGCGTCTGGAAAGCGAAGTCACTGAAAGAGATCGGCAACTGGCGTCGCTGAAGAACCAACTTGAGGAAAAGGATGCGCAAATTCAAGCCAAATCGCAAACCCTCACGCAAATAACGGTGCCGACCGGGACGAGCTTTAAGAGCCGATATGATGACGCGCTGCGACTTTATTACAGCCGGCGATACAACGACGCTATTTTCGCGTTCGATCAGTTGTTGGCATCGGGCGAAAACAACTCTCTGTCAGATAATTGCCAGTACTGGAAAGGTGAATGCTACTATGGATTGGGCAACTATAACCAAGCCATCATGGAGTTCCAAAAGGTTTTCAACTTTCCAAATTCGAATAAACTAGATGACGCTCAGCTCAAGCTGGGATTATGCTATATTCAATTGAATGATAAAGCGCAGGCAAAAAGGGAGTTTGAGAAACTGCTCAAAGAACATCCCACCAGTGAATATGCCGGCCGAGCACAATCACATCTCGGTCAGCTTTGAGTCAAGAGGGTAACGAACGTTACCCTTTTTTATTGCATTTCACAAAAATTTTGCTAACTTTAGGATTCTTAATTAGATTGCTTGTATTCATATGCAAGGGGATGTTGTATCAGTGTTCTCATACTAAGGCGATGATATGAAAAATCGATTCAGAATCCTATTTCTTGCTTCAGAGGTATCCCCGTTTGCAAAAACCGGCGGTCTGGCGGATGTGACGAGTTCGCTGCCCAAAGCTCTGTACGATATGGGGCATGATGTCCGGATTATAATGCCCAAATACGGGATCATCAGTGAACGGAAATATATCCTGCGCGAGGTCATTCGACTCAAAAAAATTCCGGTGCGCATGGGGAGCAAGGAACATGTGACGTGCGCCAAGTCAGCGTTCATTCCCGATTCGAAAGTGCAGGTCTATTTTCTGGATTATCCCGCCTATTTCAGCCGTCCGGAACTCTATGTGGATGCAAAAACAGGCACAGATTTTCCAGACAATGCCGAGCGATTCATGCTGTTGTGCCGGGCCACCCTGGCAACGACAAAACTGCTTCATTGGCAGCCGCAGGTGATCCACTGCAACGATTGGCAGACAGCTATGATACCCTGGTTATTGAAGCACGAATACGCCCAGGATCCGTTCTTTGCCGGCACTGCAACGGTGCTCTCGGTCCATAATTTGTCTTATCAAGGCAGCTTTGATAAATCGGTGCTGCCGAGGATCGGCATCGGCCCCGAGGTGAATACCAGCGATCTGGAGATCTGGGACCGAATCAATTTCCTAAAGAGTGGTTTGGTGACGTCCGACCTCATCACGACGGTCAGCCCGACGTATGCCGAAGAAATACAGACAGATATGGAGCAGAGCGCCGGCCTTTTGGATATTCTGCGGCGACGTAAAAATGATATTCACGGCATTTTGAACGGCGTTGATTATTCTGTCTGGAATCCCGAGAAAGATCCGTTCATCTCTCCCTATGATGCTGACAATCTGAGTGGCAAGCTTGAAAATAAAAAAGCGCTGACTGCCCGAGCCAAGCTGCCGTTCGATGAAAAAACGCCGATCATCGGCATCGTCTCGCGAATGGTTGATCAAAAAGGCTTTGACCTCATTGCTGATGTCATTGACAAGCTGATATCATTGAAAGTCCAGCTCGTCGTTTTGGGCACCGGCGATGAGAGATACCACAAGTTTTTCAAAAAAGCCGCCAAAACCAACCCGAATCAAATCGCCGCTTTTCTCACCTTTGATGAAGAACTCGCTCACCTGATCGAAGCGGGTAGTGATATGTTTTTGATGCCTTCCCGGTTCGAACCCTGTGGACTCAATCAGATGTATAGCCTCAGATATGGCACTGTCCCCATTGTTCGAAAAACCGGCGGGCTGGCGGATACGATCATTGATTTTGTCCTGGAACCTGAAAAAGGCACTGGCTTTGTTTTCACCGACTATAGCAGCAACGCCATGCTGACCGCCATTCATCACGCCGTCACGGCTTTTCAGGATCAAAAGAATTGGATCAAAATCCAGCGACGCGGGATGAAGGTTGATTTTTCATGGACACAGTCAGCTGAGAACTATATCAAGGTCTATCAAAAGCTGGAGAGCAAAAAACGCAAGTGATGCGGTTTTTTTACTGATGTATTAGGGTGGGACATCTTTGTCTCGTGCCTTGACAGACCTGTTTTATTTTATGCCGCCGGCTTGAATCGGAATCAAAGGCGTGCATATTCTTGCAAAACTTTCCGCTATTAGACTAATAAAAATATAGAATTACTGGCATACAAACCTGCGCCGTTTCATCCCCCTTTCATTTGCCGCATGATCTCTTCCATTGGCACCAACTTTGCTCAATAAACCGCTCTCTGCAGGCAGTGACCCTCAATGCGTGTGGTGCGGTCGCGCTGGAAAAAAGCGAACGAACAGGTGAAAAGGAAATTATGGAAGGTATTCAAATTGAAGAGTATCGGGTCGGAGCGTTGAAGGATATCGCATTGCTTAAAACGCATGGCTATGTCGATACGAACACATCGTCTGAGCTGCAAAAGTTGCTGGGGCAGACGATTGAACAGGGCATCTGTCAATTTATCATCGATATGGCGGCGGTTCAATATGTCAGCAGCGCAGGATGGGGCGTGTTTGTCGGCGAAATACGCAGATTGCAGGAAAAAGGCGGTGATTTGAAAATCACGCAGATGTCATCGGAGGTTTTTGAAGTATTCGAAATGCTCGAATTTCATCGCATCCTTTCCAGCTATGACTCGATCGAGGAAGCTATTGAGGATTTTGATTTTTGTCGTGGACTCAACAGCGCGGCAGCTCCATCTTCCTACATCCGCCCTGTCGCCGGCATGAGCGTCAATGCGTCGACAAAGAGTGCGCTGGTCAGCGATCAGATCGATCGACAGCATCGGACACCCGCTGCTGCGATCACGCCCTCTGATTCGAAGCCGAGTCGATCCCACAGCAGGGAAATCGATGAAACTCTATTGCCGATCAATGAAAAAATAAAAAAGATCGTTCTGGAGAATCCGATTCTTGGCGCCTGGGGATTGAAAAGGATGCTCTTTTCACCACGCTTTGGCTATACCAGGGTCGGTTTGCTCAAACTATACAACATATTGAAAAGCTTGTCTCTGGATACAAAGACCAAGAGATTTCGTTATTTCCGCTCACGGTAAATTGAGGAGAGATTGGACGTGGTTCAGAAAACTTTATGCAAGAGTTTGATCATCGCATTATTTTTCGCCGTGCACCTTACTGCGCATGCAACAGAAGATTTCAGATTTAAAAAGGCCGATGGCTTGAAAATATTGATCTACGACAATGAAATGGAGCCTAACCGCAATAGAATCCTGTCAAACTTTCATGATGTCGAATTTGTGATTGATGGCGAAGGTTATGTACAATTGGGATCATTTGGCCGAGTCTATGTGGCAGACATGTCGCTCGAGGAAGTGACAAAGCTGTTTGAAGAAAAGTTTAAAACGTACGGAAAAAATTTGACCATCATGATCAATCCTCTCATTCGGCTGATCCTGAAGGGAGAGTTCGGCAAACCAGGAATGTACCGCTTTAGCCCGACGACCTCTTTTTGGGATGTAGTTGCCGAGGCGGGCGGACTGTCGAGTAACCTCGCAGCTGAAGATATTTACGTCGTGCGAAATGGCGAAATCATTTACGCAGATTTTTGGAATTCCTTGTATGAAGGGACATCCATTCGCGAGCTGAGACTTGTATCTGGTGATGAGATCGTCGTTCCGCGAGTTAGCAGAATCAGTTTTGATGCGATTACGAGATATGTCAACTTTTTCGCATCGCTCGTGCTTTTATACTACGCATTCAGTGATAAAAATTAAAGGTTGAATTATGGCAATGGAAGATTTCGAGACATTTGAAGAGCCGATTGATAAAGAGCTGTCCAGTCAAATAGATTTTGCAAAATTTTTTCGAGGCATATGGAGACGCAAGTGGCTCATCATCAGTTTGAGCCTTGTCTTTGCCATCCCTTTTTATTTTATTGCCAAGAATCAGGTGCCCAGATATCGATGCAGGGTTGTCATACAGTCAAAAAAGGTTGGCACCGACGAGTATAATATTTTTGATGGTGATACACAGGCCGAAATTCGCAGTCAATCCTTCACCGAGCGCATGGCAGCTGTCCTCGGTTTGGCATTTGTGAATTTAGACTCTGTATATAAAGATTTTGATGAAGTGTTCCTTGAATATCACACGACAACGAATCCCGTTGAGGCGCAGTACAAAATCGTCATTGATAAACTGGGCACTTATTACTTGTATCGAAAAGACAGCGATATGGCGACGCCGGTCGATAGCGCCGACGTCTGGGAGGCTGTCGATACGCCGCGCTCTATAAACGGCATTTCATATCGCCTTAATCCAAATTTCAGCTACAAGCCGGGAGAATTTCATTTCCGCATCAGGCCGTTTATCAAGGGATTTAAATTCCTCTATTATTCTGTTGAAAAAACTTTCAACCGGGCCGGGAATTTTTTGGTGATCGAGCTTGAAGATGAAAATCCTGATCTGATACCAAAACTTCTCAATCGGATTGCCGAGGCTTATCTGCTCGAAATCAAGAGACTCAAGTTGATGGATTCGGACACCTATCGGGATATGCTGAGCCGAAACCTTTCCGCAGCCGAAGAGAATATGAAGAATAGTGAAGAGGGCCTGCACCGATTCTATTCCCAGTATCCGCTTTCCCTGGATGCTGAGAAAAAGAGCCTCATGAATCGATTGGCAGCTAACGAAAGCGCGTTGAGGGATTTACCTCATCAGCGTCGAATGCTTTCAAATCTACTCATGAAGCTTGAAAATCCTGAAGATGGCTACGAGCGCGAATATCGACGCGTCGTCGTTCATCAGCTTGCCTCTTTTGGCGCCATGACGCAAGAGCCGGAATTAATAATCTATCGACAAAACCTCGAGAATTTGGAAAAGGAATATGATCGATTGTATTCCGAGTTTTCCGCTGAGCACAAAGATGTCATCAACTATGCCAAAAGGATCCAGGAGACGCAGGATAAAATTATTGAATTTGCATCCAACTATCGAAATATTCTTGCCGAGCAAGAATCTGCTCAACGCAAGGAAAAAGTGGAACTTGAGGCAAAGCTGCACACCCTGCCGAGTGATGAAAGACGGCTGATGGAGCTGGAGCGAAAAAAACAGGTCGATGAAGAGCTGTTCACGACTTTCTATGTTGAAATGAAAAGACTGCAGGTTTCTGGCACCGGTTCGGATGCCGGCATTCGCATCCTGGACCGCGCCGCGCGGCCGACCACTCCGGTCAATCCGAGCAAAAAAAGGCAGGTCATGCTGGGCAGTGGTCTTGGTTTGCTGTTTGGGCTCTTCCTCTCGATTGGCCTTGACATCGCGGATCGATCGTTGTATACACTTCGCGATGTCGAACGGTATCTGAACTTGCCGGTGCTCGGAACAATACCAGTTGTTTCTTTCAAAGATATTCCCGATTTTCGCGATGACCAAAAAGCGCTGCAAATTGATCGCCAGCTGGTGACGCATGACTATTCGCCGACACCGGTCGGCGAAGCGTATCGGGCGTTACGAACACAGCTGCTGTTCGCGCGCGGCTCGGAACGGATCCGGACATTACTCATCACCAGCATCAGCCCGGAGGAGGGGAAATCGTTCACCGCGAGCAATCTCGCCATCATCATGGCCCAACAACGCACGAATACGCTGTTGGTTGACGCCGATTTGCGTCGCGGCGTTCAGCATAATACCTTTAGCACCTCAAAGGATCCTGGTTTGACTAACTATCTGAGCAATAAGGCGACCCTCGTCGGACTGGTCCAGCCGACGCATGTTCCCAATCTCTCTGTGCTGAGTTGCGGTTCCTTAATTCCCAATCCATCAGAATTGCTCGGCTCAATGCAGATGCGGCGATTTGTCGCCGAGGTGAAGAGAAAGTACGACTTTATCATATTTGATGCACCGCCACTTGATGCAGCAACCGATTCGGTTGTCATCAGCACCCTGGTTGATGCGGTCGTCATCGTCGTGAAAGCGGGCAAGACCAATCGTAACAATGCAAAAGAAAGATTGGACATATTTAACACAGTGCCGGCTAATCTCGTCGGCGTCGTCATGAATGGTACGGAAGAGGCAAACATGAAAAGTTCGTACAGCTATTATCATTACTAAGAGGAAGATGAGCGCTTTGAATATTCTCGTCACAGGTGGCGCCGGTTTTATCGGTTCGCATTTGATCGAAAGGCTGGTGGAAGAAAAGCATAATATCGTTTGTCTGGATAATTTCAATGATTATTACAGTCCAGCCATCAAACGACAAAATATCAGTGCGGCGTTGCGGTCGGCAAACTGTAGACTCGCTGAATTGGACATCCTGGATGAGTCCGGCCTGCAGGAACTTTTTCATCAGCATCCTTTTGATCTCGTCGTTCATCTCGCAGCGAGAGCCGGTGTTCGTCCCTCAATCGAGCACCCTTTGCTCTACGAGAGCGTGAACGTGCGCGGCACGATGAATGTGCTCGAGCAGTGCAGAATTCATAACATAAAAAAATTTGTCTTTGCCTCTTCTTCGTCTGTCTATGGCGCCAATGAGAAAGTGCCGTTTGAAGAAACAGATCTTGTCGATCATCCGATTTCACCCTACGCCGCGACAAAGAAGGCCGGTGAGCTCATCTGCTACACCTATCACCACCTTTACGATATTTCGGTCAATTGTCTGCGCTTTTTCACCGTATACGGTCCGCGGCAACGCCCGGACATGGCGATTCATAAATTTACCCGTCTCATCTACAGCAAAAAACCGATTCAAGTCTTTGGCGCCGGCGCCAGTCGTCGCGATTACACCTATATTTCCGACATCATTCAGGGCATCACAGCAGCGATCCACCATTGCGATGGCTATAATATTTATAATCTCGGCGAATCAAAGACGATCGAACTCATTGCGCTCATCAGACTGATACAGGACGCTCTCGGCATTGAAGCGCTCCTCGAATTCAGGCCGGATCAGCCGGGTGATGTGCCTGTCACCTTTTCGAATGTCGAAAAGGCGAGGAGAGAGCTTGAATATGATCCGCAGATTCAGATCGAAGATGGTATAAGGTATTTTGTGCAATGGTTCCTGCAGAATAATCAACGACATGAACAAGACCTTTCGAGGACGTGATTGAGACATGTTGGTCGATAAAGAAAAGTTCATTCAGAATGTGATGCAGTTCATCGATCTGCTCATTCTTTATGTCGCATTTCCATTGGCGTACTATGTCGACGAATTCATTCGCTACATTACGTTCTGGAATGTGAAGGCCTATGCGACCAGCGTCGATGTATCCGGTCTAATGTATTTTGCCTCAAAATACTGGATCATGTTCATTGGTTTTCCGCTCATCTGGTGGGTGCTGTATAAGCTGAATAAAATCTATCAGGAGTACAGGACGCGCACTTTTAAAAATCTGGCGTGGATTCTTTTTGTCACCTCCATTTGGGCCAGTTTCGTGTGCGGCAGTTTTGTCTTCTTTCTCAAATTTGATATGGCCAGCCGGTTATTCTTCCTCGTTTACTCTGGCACAGCTTACACGTTGATCATATTGGAAAAAGCCATGCTCCTGTTCATTTTGGAACGGATGCATGCCAAAGGTTATAACCAGGAAAATTTACTCATCGTTGGAACCGGCAATCGCGCCCGCGAATTCATTCGCAATGTCAAGGGTCACTCGAACTGGGGATTGCACATCGTCGGCTTGATTGATGATGATCCGCGCTATTTTGGCAAAGAGATCGAAGGGTATCGCGTCCTCGGTCGCATTCAGGACATCGGTTTCATTGTGAACCGACTCGTCATTGACCGGGTCATTTTTGTCGTGCCGCGGATTTGGTTGGATCGAATCGAAGGTGCAATACTGGAGTGCGAAAAGGTGGGCGTCTCGACCTCAATCTCTTTGGACCTCTATAATCTGCACATTGCCAAAGCGAGGCAGACCGATTTTAACGGCTTTCCGCTGCTGGAATTCCAGACCTTTTACGCAAAGGAATGGCAGCTCTTTATCAAAAGAGTGCTGGACATTTGCATTTCAGCCTGTGCCATCGTCTTCTTCTCACCACTCATCATGCTTGTCGCACTCTTGATCCGCATCACGTCGAAGGGCCCCATCTTTTTCCGACAAGAACGTATCGGGCTGAATGGACGTAAATTTTCGCTGTACAAATTCCGGTCTATGGTCTCAGATGCGGAAGCGTTAAAAGAGTCGCTTGCGCATCATAATGAGATGGATGGCCCGGTGTTCAAGATCAAGCATGACCCGCGTATCACACCCATCGGATATCTCATCCGTAAAACCAGCATCGATGAAATTCCGCAATTCTTCAATGTGTTGAAAGGTGATATGAGCATTGTCGGCCCGCGGCCACCCTTGCGAAGCGAAGTCGAGCACTATGAGATTTGGCAGCGCCGAAGGCTCTCTCTCAAGCCCGGAATTACCTGTATCTGGCAGGTCAGCGGCCGGAACAAAATCGGTTTTGAAGAGTGGATGAGGATGGATCTGGAATACATCGATCATTGGTCTCTCGTATTGGATCTCAAACTGATGTTTCGAACCTTTTGGGTTGTCATCACCGGCTACGGTGCTCAATAAGTCTCAAAATTTTATCAAAGGTGTTTTTCGATGAATGTTAACATCCATGATGGCGATGAAGTGGAAAAGCTGCGCATTCTCATGATCGCGCCCCAACCGTGGTTCCAGCCTCGTGGTACGCCTTTCAGTGTATTGCATCGCATCAAGGCATTGTCGCTGCTTGGCCACAAAGTCGATTTGGTCACCTATCATGTCGGTGAAGATGTGTCGATCGATAACCTCTCCATCCATCGTGCGGCAAAGGTGCCGTTCATCAAAAAAGTAAAGATCGGACCATCGCTGCCCAAGATATTTCTGGATATCGCCCTCTATTTCAAAGCTGTGGAATTGCTGAAGAAATTCCGCTATGACTATCTGCACACTCACGAAGAAGCCGGTTTTTTTGGCGTTTCTCTGGCCGCGAAATACGGCCTGCCGCATCTGTATGACATGCATTCCAGTTTGCCGCAGCAGCTCGGTAATTTCAAATTCTCCACGTCCAAGCTGCTGCTCGAGCTGTTTGAAGCACTGGAGCGACAGACGATCAGGAAATCTGCCGGCGTGATAACGATTTGCCCAGAGTTGCAGAGCTATGTCGAAAAAAAATTTCCCGATCAGCGCTGTATGCTCATTGAAAACGTCGCGGATAACAGCATTGTCTTCCCGGCGACCGCTGCCCTGCAGGAAAGCTTGAAAAAGCAGTACAATATCAATGGCGCAAAGATAGTGCTCTACTATGGCACGTTTGAGGCGTATCAGGGGATTGATATGCTCGTCGAAAGCGCCGCTCGGGTGGAAAAACGCCGCGGAGACGTCCGATTTTTAATGGTCGGCGGCAATGAACAGCAGGTGTCGATGTATCGGGCGCAAGCACAAAAACTCGGAGTTGAATCTAAATTCACCTTCACCGGCTTTGTGCCGCCCAACATGATCCCCGGTTTTGTCTCACTCAGCGATGTGCTCGTCTCGCCGCGATTGCAGGGGAGCAATTCCCCCCTCAAGATCTATTCCTATTTGAGGAGCGGCAAGCCCATTGTGGCCACGCGTCACATCACACACACACAAATACTCAGTGACTCCACATCTGTTTTAGCCGATCCGAATCCGGAAGCATTTGCGGAGGCCCTGCTCTCTATTCTGGACGATAGAGATGCTCAACGGCGTCTTGTCGCTGCAGCGCAGCATCTGGCTGAACAGCATTACAGCTATGATGATTATCTGCAAAAGACAAAATGGATTGTGGAACGAGTGATGAGGACGACAGGCTAATGTGCGGCATCTGCGGCATCATCCATCGGGAAAAAGAGCATCCGGTTGCGCGCGCTGATGTGATAAAAATGTGCAATGTCATCAAACATCGTGGCCCGGATGACGAAGGTCAATTCGTCTGCGACAATGTGGGCATCGGAATGCGACGACTGAGCATCATCGATCTGTCCACCGGCCATCAGCCGATTTTCAATGAGGACCGATCAATGGCCATCGTCTTCAATGGCGAGATTTACAACCATGTCGACATCCGCAGAGAGCTGACGGCAAAAGGCCATGTCTTCGTTACGAAAACAGACACCGAAGCGATTCTGCATGCGTATGAAGAGTGGGGGATAAACTGTCTCGAAAGATTGAACGGCATGTTTGCTTTTGCCATTTGGGATGGCCGGCGAAAGGGACTTTTCCTCGCTCGAGATCGCATCGGCATCAAACCGCTCTATTATTACTGCGATGCACAGCAACTCGTATTTGCGTCGGAACTCAAATCGATTGTACAACTCGATTCCATTCCGAAAGAGATTGAGCCGAAAGCGCTGGATGCTTTCCTCACTTTTGAGTATATTCCCAGTCCATACACCATTTTCACCAACATCCACAAATTGCCGCCAGGGCATTGGCTGTCCTATCGCGATGGCCGACTTTTGGTGCGACAATACTGGGATGTGCAGTACAACTGCTCCACGGCCAGTGAGGCAGCACTGAACGAACGTCTGGATGAGCTTCTTGCGGACGCAGTTAAAATTCGATTGATGAGTGACGTACCTCTCGGCGCTTTTCTGAGCGGTGGTCTTGATTCAAGCACTATTGTCGCGATGATGAGCCGCAACAACACTGGTCCGGTCAAAAGCTTTTCCATCGGTTTTGACGAAACGACCTATAACGAGCTCCCCTACGCGCGCGCCGTTGCCGAGAGATTCCGGACAGAGCATTTTGAAGAAATTATAAAGCCCGACGCAGCCGACCTGACGGAAAAAATAGTGTGGATGCTCGACGAACCCTTTGGAGATTTTTCCGTATTCCCGACATACCTCGTCTCGCAAATGGCGCGCAAGAATGTGACGGTCGTGCTCTCGGGCGATGGCGGTGATGAACTGCTCGCCGGCTATGACACCTACATCGCGCAGAGACTGGCGAAAAAATATGCAAGATTGCCTGGATTTCTGCGAAAATTATCAATTGATCCTATAATAGACGCCCTGCCGCCAACGGAAAAGAAGAAAGGACTGATCAACAGAGCCAAACGCTTCATTGAAGGTGCGAGATTACCCGGCAATCTGCAACATGTCCGCTGGATGATATTTATGCAAAAGGCTGAAAAAGATCTTTTGTACTCGCCCGAGTTCTCCCGGTCTTTGCACGGCTACAATTCTTTTGGTTTCATCGAAGAGTATTTCGCGCGCGTGACCTCACGCGAACCTCTCGACCAACAGGAATATGTGGACATCAAAAGCTATCTGGTTGATGATATCCTTGTCAAGGTTGATCGCATGAGCATGGCCAATTCGCTGGAAGCGCGCGTACCTTTTCTCGATTTTCGGTTTGTCGAGTTTGCCGCGACGATACCAAGCCATTTGCGCTTGAAAGGCAAACGGACAAAACATATTCTCAAGACCTGCATGCAGAATGAGCTGCCGCTCTCTATCATTGAGCGCGGTAAAGAAGGTTTCAGTATTCCGATCAAAAACTGGATCAAAAATGAGCTCAAGCCGATGATGCTCGAGTCGTTATCGGAAAAGAATGTGAAGGAAAAGGGCTATTTTGATCCGCAGTTTGTCAAGCGACTTGTCAGTGAACACCTGAAGAGCAGAGAGAATCATAGTCACAGATTATGGGCATTGATGGTGTTTCACCTGTGGTATGACTTGTATATGAAACATGGCACGAAAACTTGAGGATGCTATTCATATGATTCGAGATCTGCACAGCCTGGAGGAAGAGTTTGACCTGCTCGTCATCGGTGGCGGCATCTATGGCGCGACGTTGACCTGGGATGCTGTGCTGCGCGGATTACGCGTGGCGCTCATTGAAAAAAAAGATTTTGCCTCGGGAACATCTTCCAACAGCCTGAAAATCATCCACGGCGGATTACGCTATTTGCAGCACGCGGATTTCATCCGTATGCGCGAATCCATCACCGAACGACGCATCTTGCTCAGGATCGCACCGCATCTCGTCTTCCCAATGCGGTGTGTCATGCCGACGTTCGGACATGCGATGAAGGGTCCGGAAGTGATGCGACTCGGCCTGTTGATGAACGACCTTTTCAGCGCGGATCGGAATAGGGGACTGGATGCAGCTCATCAGCTGCCGCGTGGCAAGATATTGACGAAAAAGCAGGTGCTGCAGTCAATTCCGGCAGTGAATCGAAAGGATGTCAATGGCGGCGCAATGTGGTACGACGGTCACATGATCAATTCGGAACGGCTGCTTTTTTCTTTTTTGCACGCAGCCGTTGAAAAGGGGGCTGTCGCGGCAAATTATGTCAAAGCCGAAAAGGTGCTCAGCAAGAACGGCCGCGTGTACGGCGTACAGGCGCGCGATCTGTTGAGCGGTGATTCTTTTGATGTCAGGGCAAAGATGACCATCACCACCCTCGGCCCGTGGATCAATGATCTTATTGCCGATCATCGGCCTGAAAGAGAAAAAATTCAATTCTCGACAGCCATGAACCTCATCATCAATCGACCATTGGCGAAAATGGCCTTTGCCGCTCCCACCAGGGCAGCTTTCAGGGATAGCGATGCCCTCATCAACAAGGGATCGAGAATGTTGTTCTTTGTGCCGTGGCGCGGCAAGACGTTGGCCGGCACGGCGCACAAGCCCTATTATGGAGCTGCCGAGGATTATTCAGTCACCGAGGCGGATATTGGCGAGTTTCTGGACCAAGTCAAAAGCTCCCTGCCAGATGAAAAAATCAGGCGCGATGAAATCGATCACGTTCACGCTGGTCTGCTGCCGATGTCCGGTGTCAACAAAGAATCAGGCGACGTGACCCTCACAAAACACTTTGACATCATTGACCACAAGCAAAAAGACGGTCTCGATGGCCTGCTCTCTCTGCTGACCGTCAAATATACGACAGCTCGCGGCGTCTCTGAGGCGGCCGTCGATCGGATTGTCGAGAAACTCGGCTATGGCGATAAAAGCCGCGCGAGTCGCTCCACCCCAGTATGGGGTGGCGATATCAACTCTACGGATCAATTTGTCGGCGATGGCATGACAAATCTGCACGCCCTGCCAGATGACAGCAAAGAGCATCTGCTCCATACCTATGGCTCTCGCTATCGCGATGTCCTCGCTTGTGCGAATGGCAATCCCCGAATGGCCGAACCAGTGAGCAGCGACTCGCACATCCTCAAGGCTGAAATCATTTTTGCTATTCGGCACGAAATGGCGTACACACTGTCCGATATGCTGATGCGGAGAACAGAGCTTGGCACTGCAGGCCTGGCAACAGAGACGCAGATTTCTGCTGTTGCTGACCTGATGACGCAGGAGCTGCAGTGGACGCCGGAGCGGCGGAACGACGAGATAGATGATTACAAGAAAATTTATAAATCATGAAAATTGAAAAACGGATGATGAAATGACCGATTCTATAGGTACCTATTTGTGGAAGGGGAGTGACGTAAAGACGATCGATGAGGTGCAACGATATTGGACCGATAATGTCAATACAACTCAATTCTGGCAGGGAGATCCACGGCAGATTGGCTCCGGCGAGTTCTTTGATACCGTGGCTTCGTTCATCAGGAAAAATTATGAGCATCGGTATCGTCTGATTGAAAAGCAAGCGGCAAAATTCCCCGGCGGATCAATTTTGGAAATTGGCTGTGGTGCGGGCTGGGAATTGCTGCACTGGGCTCGCTGTGGTATGCGTGCGACAGGACTGGATTTATCTGCGGCCGCTTTAGAGCTGGCGAAAAAGAATTTTCAGCATAACCGCCTGCAAGCCAAATTTGAACACGGCAGTGCGGAAAAGTTGCCTTTTGCCGACAATACATTCGATATCGTCGCTTCACTCGGCGTGCTGCATCAGACAGAGAGCACTGAGAATGCAGTGGCAGAGGTCTTGCGAGTTTTAAAGCCCGGCGGTGAGGCGTTGATCACGCTCTATTACAAGTATTCCTGGAAAATTCTTCTCACCAAGCTTGGCAAAGTGAACTTTGAGTTCGCGCATGAGGACGCCCCGATCACGCGCCTGTACGATAAAAAAAATATTCGCGAGCTGTTTTCGGATTTTCGACAGGTTGAGGTCTTTTTGGATTATATCCGCGCGACAACGTCCCCCCGAAAAGGATTCCTCGCCGGCTTGTTCAATCACATTTTTGTACCGATCTATAACCTGCTGCCAACTGGGATTCGGAAAAAATTCGGTCATGCCATTTGTGTCGTGGCGAAAAAGTGACGAGAACGGAGTCGCTACGAGATGAAAGCACTGGTCACAGGCGCCTCCGGGTTTACCGGCGGCTATATGGTTCGGAACCTTCTCGAGCACGGTTATGCTGTTCGAGCTTTCGTGCGTCCGCAGAGCGTTCTCTCCGCATTACAGCATTTGCCGATCGAATTTGCCTATGGCGATCTGCAGAATGAAAGGCAGGTTCTGGATGCGGTCGATGGCGTCGACGCTGTCTTTCATATTGCGGCGCTCTATCGGGCTGCCAATGTGCCCGATAGCGCTTACTGGGCTGTCAACGTGACAGGCACGGCCAATCTGCTGAAAGCGGCGCACGCGGTCGGCGTGCATCGCTTTCTCCATTGCAGCACATGTGGCGTACATGGCGATATCAAAAATCCGCCGGCAGATGAAAATGCACCCATAGAGCCGGAGGATATTTATCAGACGACAAAATATGAAGGTGAAAAGCTCGCGCACCACTATCATGCGAACTTTGGATTGCCCGTGACCGTTGTCCGCCCGGTTGGTATTTATGGTCCTGGCGATACCCGCATGCTCAAGTTATATCGGTCGATTCAGAAGCAGCGATTCATGATGTTTGGCGGCGGACAGGTCCTCTATCACCTCACTTATGTCACCGATACGGTCGAGGGTTTCCGACTTGCCGCAGAAAACGAAAAGGCTGTCGGACAAACCTACATCATCGCCGGCGAATCCCACACCACGCTGAAGGCTTTTGCCAACATGGTCGCCGAAGAGCTAGGCGTACGTCCGCCGCAGTGGAAACCACCGGTGTGGCCGTTGGAAATTGCCGCGCAGGTGTGCGAAAAAATCTGCGTGCCTCTTCGACTGCAACCGCCCATCTACCCGCGCCGGGTTCACATTTTTACGCATGACCGTGCGTTTGATATCTCGAAAGCAAAGCGCGAATTGGGCTATGCGCCGCACGTTGGCATGAAAGAGGGCGTTCACCGGACGGCGAACTGGTACATTGAAAAAGGTCATCTAAACATGAGAAAAAAGGCATGAAAAAGATCGCTGTCATTGGCAATAATTCCGGTCGTAACGCGGGCGATGCGGCCATTCTCGGGTGTCTGCTGACGGACATTGCTGCTCGTTACAAACGTGTGGAATTCCTCGTTCCCACCATCAATCCGGCATTTGTGCGGCATTCGTTTGAAAAGTTCGGCGTCAAGCCGGTCAGTTTGCTGCCCTGGAATGGCAGCGTGAAAATATTTGGCATTCCCACGCTGAGAACGGTCTTGCGTTCGAATCTTGTACTCGTGACCGATGCGATCTTGTTTGATCGCAAACTCTATAACCCGCTTTACAATTACCTTTGGACGCTCTCAAAAATCCTGCCAATGGCGAAGAAACGACGAATCCCGATCGTCCTCTACAACAGCAGCCTCGGGCCAGTCCGCACCGACGCAGGCAAAAAGGCGCTGCAATGGATCGTCGATTGTGCGGATGCTCTGATCCTGCGCGACCAGGCTTCCGTCGAACTGCTCGAAAAGCTCAACCTGACGCATCCCAATATCATCGAAGGGGCGGATTGCGCCCTCAACGCTGAAGCGTCAGGGGAGAAGCGCTTTGAAGAAGTGAAGCGTTCGGAACGCCTGTTCGAGACCGGCAAATCCGTGATCGGATTTAATGTGAACAGTTATGTGGATGCATTTGTGAAAGGTGACGGATCTGCTTTTGGCCGCGACAACCTTGTCGAATTGTATGCTGAAACCGTAGACAGGGTCATCGCCGCCCTGGATGTCGATGTCATTTTTGTTGAGACTCAACATATGGACATGGGTATCGCAAGCCAGGTTTTGCAGAGAGTCAAGACAAAGGAACGAATCCGACTGGTGACAAACAAAAAGTACAGTTACCAGGATATCTGCGCGATTCTCAAACGAATGGAGCTTTTTGTCGGCATGCGAACGCATTCGCTGATTCTCTCGTCAGCGATGGGCGTCGTGCCGGTCGGCATCAACACCTATCCGAAAAATCGCGGTTTTATGCGCACAATCGGTATGCAAGACAACCTCATTGATTTCAGCGATCTCTCGTTGGAAAAATATCTCGAGCTAATCGTGCGCTCATACGAGAACCGCGACGCCCTGAAGAATAAAATGGTGCCGTTGCTCGTCAAAGAAAAAGCCAAAGCTCGTGCGGCAGCACATCATCTGCGGTCTTTATTGCGCGGATATACGAATTAAAAACAGGTCAGCGATGGGCAAAAAAGCGAACAGCCTCGAATTTTTCCTGCGCATCGGCGTGAGCCTGGCTCTCATCGCCTATGTGTTTTATAAGGCAGGCTTTGCGCAGATCTGGCAAACCATAAAACAAACGGACGTGAACTATTTGTTGCTGTCGATCGCCATCACGCCAATGCTTGTTTTTTGCAGCGCCTGGAAATGGCAGGTGATCCTCAAGGCGTTCAACATCAATGTGACGCTGTGGCGATGCTTTTGGCTCTATATCGTCGGCTATTTTTTTAATACGATATTGCCGACGAATGTGGGAGGGGATGTCGTGCGCGCCTATGCCTTGGGAAAATCCACCCAAAAGCCTGCTGAAACATTTTCGTCGGTCTTTGTCGAGCGCTTCACCGGACTGTCCGTACTGTTGCTCATGGCTATCATCGCTTTTGGCATCGCTTTGCATCAATTGAACAGCCTCTGGCTGATGGTCGGCTTGGCGATCTGCCTCTTCGGCTATGCCTCAATTCTCATCATCATTCTCAATCCAAAGATATTGCATCGCTTTTCACAACAGATCAAATGGACCGCGGCACAAAGGATTTTCTGCAAATTGCTCAAATTTCAAAAAGCCACCCTGTCGCTGAAGAATAACCGGAGTGCCTTTCTGTTCGCCATGATCAACTCTGTCCTTTTCTATTTATTGGCTTCTTTCAACGTCTATGTGAGCGCCCTGGCCTTCCGCGCCTCCATCACTTTTATGGATGCTCTGATCATAACGCCCATCGTCATGACCATCACCATGATACCCATTTCGATCGGTGGCATTGGATTGGCGGAAAGCGCCTACTTTATTGTCTTTTCGCGAATGGGCGTGGCGGGCGCCGTGGGATTGTCCGTCGCTCTGCTTTTGCGCGCCAAAGCACTTGTCGCCGGCATTGTCGGCGGACTGTACTATGCGACTCTGGGCATTCACGTCAAGAGTGTTATCATTGGCGATAAGATAACCTATCACATCGATGCCGGCGATGTCAAGGGAGATGTCAAATATTTTAGTAGCTTTGAGGATATCATGCGACAGCGCAAGTCCGCCTTGAAAAAATATCAGGACATTCAAATTGGCTCGTATAACCTTTTCACCCTGTGCACGTTCGAACTGGTCACCTTCTTTTGCGGCTACCTGCCGGGCATTCTCGGCTATTTTCTCAGAAAGCTGCTCTTCCCGTCGCTGTTCAAAAAAGTGGGCCCAGGTACGCTTTTTGGCCGCAGCATGACCATCCAGCATGGCAAAAAGATCACCATTGGCCGAAAATGCGTCATTGATGAGTATTGCAAGCTGAGTGCGCAAGGCAATGGCGAGTCCGAGATTGTTCTGGGCAATGAAGTGCTGCTCGGACGCGGCACAGTGCTGGGGACGCGCGACGGTCGAATCGAGATCGGCGATTTCTCCAACATCGGCGGCAATTGCCGCCTGGGCACGACGTCTGAAATCAAGCTCGGCAAGCACGTCTTGCTGGCGGCGAACTGTTACATTGGCGGGGCGCAACATAACTACCATCGAACCGATGTGCCGATCATGCGCCAGGGCTATGCCAATCGCGGCGGCGTTTTGATAGGGGATGATGTCTGGCTGGGCACGGATGTCAAGGTTCTCGATGGCATCACCATCGGCAACGGCAGCGTCATTGGCGCCGGCTCTGTGGTGACGCGAGATATCCCTCCCTATTCAGTGGCCATGGGTGTGCCGGCCAAAGTGAAGGGATCGCGAAAAGAGTTCTTGAACCTCGATGATGAAGCGGCATGAGGTTTGACTGGCGAATCGGTTAAGGCCTTTTCTTCATTGTCAAGCTTAACGCGAGCGTCAGCTTGTGATAGGGCTCTTTCTCCAGTGACGTCAGCGGTGCGCTGCCAAGAGTCTCCCCTTTGTAAGCATAGGTCAGACCAACATGCCGGGCAATCAGTATGGATGCGCTGGCATAGAACGCTTCATCGATGACGCCGGCGACGACCGATGCTGTTGTGCCGGCAAAATTTCTGCCGGCGATCAGATAAAAGCCAGGTAGGTAGCGAAATTGACTCTCCTCTGTCTCATTGACATGGGCGGCAAAATCACCATAGTCCACTTGAAAACGCACCCCCACGCCGATTTGAAATTTTTCACCGCGACTTTTATAGCAGCCGTTCACGCCCAGCGACATCCGGGCAGCATCATAGCGCGAATACCACGCATCATCAAGCCCTGATTTGTACGCGAGATCAATGGCGGCGTACGGCGAGTGATGCCAGGTGAGCGATCCCGAATAGTATGCATCGGGCAACTGTTCAGATTTTGCTGCTTCCATGCTGAGATCATAAAAGCTTCCGAACAGGCGGATGTTATAAACCTCCAGGCCATAATGCAGGAACTCAACTGCTTCGGCGCCATGGAGAAACGTTTGGTAGCTGCCATGGATGGCCAGCGAGCCATTGATTTTGTCCTTGACCATCAATCGGTCAGAAAAATAGTAGGCCGACTGGGCGGCGTCAATGGCCCGTTCGCGGTCTTTATTTGTGTCGCGCTCTTGAGTGAGCGGCCGAACCGCCGGCGCCCTCGACAGGGGGACGTAGAGTTCTTCCGCGCGCTCGAGGCCAGCGGAAGGCGACGCGGACTCGCGCCCTAAAGGCTTGTTCCGCTCGGTTGCGATGTGAGGCGCTGAAAGCCGCTCTTCAGTCCGCGCGCGTGTGTAGCTTGGCGGTGGAGAGACGGCGACGGGCAGTGGCGCGAGACCGATATCTTGTCGTTCAATGACCAGATATCCTCTCCCTTGACCTGGCAGTATGGCAACTCGACGCACGACCGCCGGGAAATCCGATGCGAAAGCCGCGATGAGCAGCTGCGATATGCCGACGCGCTGCGGCGTGATCTCCAGTCGGTAGTCTTTTTCTGATGTGACCAACTTGTCCGAAACGACGGCTTTGTCAACGATAAACGCAAAATCTCTGCCGGTCTTGTTATCGACAAAGATCGAAATGCGCTCATTCATAGGCGGAATGATATACAGAGTGTCCGTACCCGCGTTGGCAGCCCGAATGATGCGCGGGGCGTAGAGATTCGCATCGCCCTCTGCCGGGCTGATGATGATATAGTCATTGACGGGTGATGCGACCTGAACGGAATATGATCCATTTGGCAGCGAACGTTGCAGGATGGCGGGATTTGAGGAACTGCGGATCGTCGCATTGTCCGGTATTCCCTTTATCTGGGTGATGAGCGTGCCATCAACTGTGGCCGCCAGGGTCATCTCGCCAATGATGAGCAGTAAAAATAGAGTCCGCATAATCTTTCTATAATTTTTGATCGAGGTTCGCTATCTCCGCCTTTAAGACAGCGTACAAAACTTCGTCCTGCAGCCAGGCGAGCGACACCGTCGTGTCGATCATTTTTTTTGCCTGAGAAAAGAGAGCCAGACGCTGGTCGATATTCGGCCACTCCTGCGCAACGCAACGATGTTCGTTCTCTTTTAACGCCAGGGTATATTTGATGATGGCGCGCATGACCTCTTTTTCTTGCGCCGTGAATCCGATTGCACCAAGGTTATACGGATCATTCTGCCAAAAAGAGGCCAGCTCGTCATAGAGTTGACGGCATTGCAGGCGCTCGATCCTGGCAAAAAAATCAGCCAGCGCACGAACGTGCGGCATTGAGCTGCGACGCACAACCCTGTTGCCGAGCAGGTCGAGCGCATCGACATCTGGACTGGAACGATTGCATACGGCGATCAAGTCGCGCAGATCAGACTCGTCTGTGCTGCCGGATGATAAAAATGAATAATAAATGTGGAGATACGCGCCAATGATTTCAAAAAGAGCAGCATCTGGCGGCACAATCTCTCTTTCAGTGAGCTCTATATTCTTAATTTCAATGGCGTCGAATTGAGTGGCGCCCACATCCGCAAACGAGAGCACGAGCCTGGCGACTAGCCTGCTCCGCGGATCTTTTTCAATATAGGGCAGAATGAAAACAGAGCTCCGGAAAAGTTGTCGCATGCCATCGGCATAGCGGAATCGCTTCATTCGGTTCTCCGAAAACCATTCGAATCCATCGAACCGGGGAATGTCGACGGCATAGGTTTGTTCAAGGCGATTGAGAAAGTCGTCTGTCAAGTGACCCACGTCCGGACAGAAGGGTGAAATACGGGAATAGAGGCTGCTGTAAAAATCTTTCAATACGGTCGAGTTTTCGGACATGTTTTTGACTGCCGCCTCTCCGAAATGAATAGCGGCTTTGTCAGGTTTGGAGAAAAAAAGCAGGTAGGGCTTGTCAGCGTACGGTTTGCGCTGAATGAAATATAAAAACCGCGAGGCGGAGAAATCTCTTTCATCGACGACCTGGTGAAAAACATAATCAGAGAGTGGGCGTATGGCAGAATATACGTCTTTGGCCAGGTCCAGTGAGTCGAGCGCTCTTTTTTCCTGCGCAAACGCCAGTGAGTCCAGGCGGCTATTGACATTTTCGATGCCGATGAGGTGTTGTCCGCGCCGTTTGAAGGGCACGGAAATCCCGTCGCGGGATATCTTTTTCGGCAATGGCTTTTTACGGCCATCGATATAGACATTGATCTCCTCACACGCCTGCCCTGACAACGGTTCTGCATTGACACCGTAAAGGGGTGAGATGACAATTTTTGACGGGACGAAAAGATGACTGGTGCTGTTATAGAGGAGTGCCAAGATGAGGATCACTGCATAAGCGATGACGGATGTGACGATCATTTGCACGAAAAGACGCCAGAGAGGATTCCGCTTCTCTTGCCTGATGAGGACCTTGTCTTTCGATTCTACATTGATTTCGTATTTTGGTTCGCTGAAACTTTTCTGGCGTTTCCCCAAGGTGCTTCATCCTCCCATTTTATGCATTCCCCATGACTGGCGGATCTGCTGTTCGCCCCCTACCATTTAAACTTGATGCTTTTGTTAACAGTCCGATTATGTCGCATATTCCCCTATCCCGAGATCAGCAGATGATATAGATTCAATAAAAAAGTCCGATTGTCCGCAGCAACATAGTGCACCGCACCGCCCATGCGATAAAAGCTTTTGAGAAAACGAAAATAATAGTCAGGCGTCTCTCTCGGCGGTTCGCCCTGCTGCCAGTCCCATGCCCCTTGCTGCAAATCATTGACAACCATGCAATGATCGTGAACGATCGGATCGCCGGCCTGTATCTTTATGTTATTGGCAAAGGAGAGCGCTTTTTCGAAAATTTGCGGCGCCATGACGGCAGAGCCGACCGACAAAAACACGCCATGCGACAGATTGGCCACAGAATTGACCATGATCTTGAAATCTGTGTGCGCTGCGCGTCCCAGGGCTGCGCCATTGGCGTAGGGATTGAGATAGATGATGTCATAGCCGATGCCGGGATGGATCGTCGCCGGGATTCCGAGTTCAAAAGCGTGTCCCAGGACAGAGTATTTTTTATAGGGATGCGCGATGCGCCAGCGGCCCGCCAGCTGAAATTTTCGCATCGTCTGCAGCAGCTCGACCCGGGCGCTGAGGAAGAGATCATCTGCTGTTGAGGAAGATTTCATCTCTGCATCAAGTTCAGAGGGATCAGGGAAAGAGAGCTCTTCCCGGTCGATCAGCGCGCCGAGCGATTCACCATAGCCCATGTCGGCGAGAGCGCCAGTCTGCACCGCAAGGTTGATGTATTTGCCGGTCTCTTCCCATGTCCCGAATGTGCCGGTTGCGACATTGGCGCGCACGTCTTCCTCAGAGCGTCCGAGCCAGGCGAATTCCCAATCGTGAATACCACCTGCGCCGTTGGTGGCGATATGCGTCACCCAGCCGCTTTTCATCAGTTCGATGACCGCCAGCCCAAGGCCGTTCTTGATCAGATGTGCGCCAAATGCGAGTATGACCGAAGCGCCCTTTTCGCGCGCGCGCCTGATGCGCTGCGCCGTTTCCCGCAGGATGATTTCAATGTCACCGCTCATGGCCGGCTTTTCCGTTGGGTCGATGGCGACCGCCTCGATGGCACTCTTGCTCTTGCGCGATGCGAGCGGAAACACTCTGACCTGTTCCGGTTCAATCTTGGCGAATGGCATAATCTTCCCTCTCTATCCTTTTCGTCTCCATCGCTTGATCCGGTCGGGGCCGTCGCCCACGACCTGCGTGATGTACAGGAACTCACCGTTCGGTGAAAACGCCAGCGCCTGCGGCGCAAAGAGCTCACCCGCGCCGAAAATGTGGCCCAGTAACCGACCCGCGCGATCGTATTCGGCGATGAAATGATGGCGCCTGTGGGGCACGAAAATATGATCGTCCTTTCCCACATAGAGTTTTCCCAGGCCAACCGTGCTGGGCAGGAAATTATCCGCTCTCCAATACTGCGAATGGCTGCCCTCGACAGCGCCGTACCAGCACTGCACGACATCGGATGTTCGATCCGATATGAAAACCATGGCGCTGTTTCCGAGCACAGCGATGTCTGTGCCGGTCCTTTGCGGATCACCGTAGGGCATCCCTTTCAGGTCATCGCCTGTTGGCGAAAGGATGAACCATCGAGCGGACTGTTTTTCCAGGATGTACAAATTGCCATGGTCATCGGTGGTGAACGCGCGGATGCTGTCCGATCTCCCTATGGCCATGTTGACGGACAGGCCGGGCAACGGCTCGCCGTCCAGGATGTTGAAACGGAAGATCATGGGCGGATTGGTGTTGCAGGCGACGAGCATATTGCTGTAGGCATCGGTCGCACATCCGACAATGCTCGTCATTGTCATGGATTGATAATCGCCGCTCATGCCGCTGCTGAGCGGCGAAAAGCTCAGCGGTTTGCCCGTCGAATCCATGATCACCAGCGAACCATCGCCCGTCGTCACCCACAGCTGATGTCGTGAATCCACTGTCACTGCGCCCGGCTGCCACAGAATGGGGCCAATATCGCCGGCATATTCAAACGATGAGATGCTGTGGATGACCGGAAAATACTCGACATCGCTGTGCCCCGCATTGCGTTTGGGGCTATTCAAGCCCTCGTGATAATTGTCATGGGCGTACAGTCGAGCGTGCAATACAGCACCGGCCGGTTGGCCAGGCAAAAAGCTGTCGCTGATATACCAGTCTTGTGCTTTTTCAACAGGTGACAGGGTCACAAAGAGTGAATCAGGCGGCGGCCAGGTGGCGCCATATTCGAGGTAGACGCCCTGGCCTCCCGGCGCCGCCGTGTCATCATAAACACCGGAAGGATCGGTGATTTTGGCCACAATGCGGAATGGCGTATGGGGAGGAAGGGGAGAGGGGATCGTCTGGATTTGCGAAAATGCCGGACCCAGATTGTCTTTGGTATAGATTTTCCAGGGCATTGGCGCCGGCGACGCCGGTTCCGACCACATGTTCTGCACCCGTGATTCAAAAGCCGACTTTATCTGGGGATCCATGATGGGTTGACGGGGAAGAATCGCGACGCCGGGTGCACCGCTCTCCAGCGCTAT
>RQOI01000554.1 GCA_003854995.1 Candidatus Zhuqueibacterota bacterium | reverse complement strand
TTACGCGCCATGGCCGCTCTGCCGGAGCTGGCGCCGGCGGATGCGAATCATATTCTGCATTCGACCTCGGTCATCAGCCAGGCGGACTATGCGCCCGATTTCAACAAGACCCTGGCGCCGGACGTGCCACGAGATAAGTTGGACAGGACGGCCATATTTTATCGAACTTTTGATCCTTCGTCTTTGGAAACGTTGCGAATGGCAGACAAGCCGTCGTCTATTTTCATCGGTGAAAGAGAAATCCGCCAACGCGACGACCTGGAAACCGAGGGCTGGACCTGGAGAGCGCTCGATAGGGGCGGCATCTTGAAAATACGGCATGATTCGGGACATGCGGTAAAGATCATGAAATAGCCCCCGGATAAAATGAATACCCTTTACAGCCAAAAGAAGAGGCGGAGTGACAGCGGTACTTGGAAATCAATCATTTTGAATTCGTGAAAATTAGTGCTGAATTTGTGTAAACATGCCAACGAATCAAGATCTCGGCGGGTCTCAGCGCACTTTGTTAAAAGAACGCACAATGCAGATGAAGCTTTGATGCGATTGCCAAGTGCGCGTCAGTGACCCGCGTCCTTCTCATTTCATCAATAAAAGCTTTAAAGATTGCCGACCACCCGGATAGCTCATGACAAAAAAGTAGGTGCCGCTCGCCACTGGCGAGCCATAGTCATCCGTGCTGTCCCAGATGATGTTGAACTCTTTTTCTTCACCAAACTGCGCTGCCTCGAAGGTCTTGATGCGCTGACCCAGCACGTTAAAGATCTCGAAGGAAATCTCGGCGAGCGGGTGGATTTTTGTCAGGCGAATGTGAATTTTCGTGGCCGCATTAAAGGGATTCGGCGCGGCCTGAAAAATGGAATCGGATTCCGCATCGCTTAAATCGAGCACATCTTGGACCAGTTCGGATTCATCCAGACAATCATAGCACACCACGCCGCCCTGGGCCGGTTCCAGACATAAAAAGGCCGAATAGATGGACAGGACGCGTTCGGCAACGCTCAGGTCAACGATCTCGTTGATGATGTCATTGGATTGATCCTGGCCCTCCAGCCGGGCAATGTAGTTACCGCTCCACATTTCCTCGATCAGACTATCCGCCGCAAAAATGATCTGCGGATCGATATCGATCGTCTTGGTAAATATATCCTGGTCGTATTCGCCCGCTAGCGTGATCTTGAAATTGCCGGCGCCATTGAATTTGCTGATCTGCAGTATCGGTTCATTCAGATAGATGAACTGATCTGATTGATCGAGATTGAAACGGCCAAATGTATAGCCATTATCAAGAGTCGGATGAAAATCAAAGGATTTAATAAAGCCGCCCATCCTTCGAAGCGTCTCCGTCAGGAGAGCGGCAAAGGCGCCGCCCTGTCGAACATTTCTATAGTCGCCTCCGGATAACTTGGCCATGTTGGTGAAAAAGTATTCGTTGCCGTTGTAGTAGCTGTTGCCAATGTAGACGGAGTGATAATTGCGATCCTGATAGTCGAGGATATGAATCGGAACAGTACGCGGCATCATCGACTGTATGCTCCTGACAAGGGCGTTGGCCGACTCGTGATCGTTGAAATGATCCGTGTTCGACAAAAGCAGGATGCAGGCGTGATCATCGTTGGCTTGGATGAACTGCAGAGCTTCGCTGATCAAGGCTGACAGGTTGCTATAGATTCCAAAGGACTCATTTTTGAGTCGGGAAAAGGTTGTTTCGATGGTCGTTCGGTCAGCCGCCGCCCAAGTGTCGAACATCTTTTTGATGTTCTGATCTGTATAGAACAGATTGAATGCATCTTTGTCGCTGAACTCCATTTTCATGGCCGCTTCGAGAGAGCTGAGCATCGCCTGTTTGGAAATGGAGCTGTTGGCCGTTCTATAATCGATGAGAACCGCGATTTTTCTTGCCGCCTGCTGCTCGAGTACGGCTGATGGCAAAAATGCCAACTGGTATAGACCTTCATCGTCATTCTTTTTGACGCTCAGATAGACATCATCGGCCAGCGGACTGTCCACCATAAAATGAATGCGATTTCGCGCCACTGTTGCCGGCAGCCGCAGGCTTTCGTAGTTGCCGAATTTCTCGTCGCTGTTTGATTTGAAAAATGAATCCGGGTATTCGAGGATTTGAGGATGACGCCACTCGTCGTCCAGCCAGCTGTATATATGCACATTTGAGATGGCTTTGCGAGATGTTTGCAGCAGATCGAGCGGAAGCGCAGCCGTGACGTTTGTCGCTGACCATTGCGTCGGCACGAGAAAGGTGATCTTGACCTTTCGTTTTTCATTGCCGACCATTGGAAAAATTCGCAGCTCATAACTATTGTCGTACTGTTTGTACAAGATGGAGGGATCTCGCCGGCGCTTGACAATGTTTTCATAGATCGATGCTGCCGTCCATTTGTCCATGATCGTCCCCCTGATGATCTGTCCATCTATCCATAGCCACGAATCGTGCACGATCGATCCCTCGGGTAGGTCGAAGTAGAATTCGACCTCTAAAGAATCATTGCTGGAAAAATAAAGCCCGTTGGCGGAAAACGTCAAGTACATGCCGCATTCCATGTAAAGGCCTTTGGGCCGTATTGAGAACACCGCCTCCTCGATGGTCCCTTGCCCGCCGCCCCATCCGCGCGGATCACGAATGTATAGCCAGGAATAGGCTGCAGCAGATTGAATGAGGGAAACGGAACAGACAAAGAGGAATAGTAACAATGTATGGCGTTTCATGATGTCCTCCCACTTGATTTATTTGACCTGACCTTGGATTGCTGATATGGAAAGTACAAAAGGAGTGCCAGATATTCATCGGCAATATCGTGCGGAAAAGCAGCTGTTCGATGCTCGCCGCGCCGCCCGCCCCGTACATCAGCGATCATAATTTGCGGCATGTGCGAAAATAATACGCAGTTGAACATTTCTACGCAGACACGATCGCCAGGATATCCATCCTGGGCGGGGAATTGAGCGGAATGTTTATCCCACTCGGACAAATGTCCGATCCATTTCCCGTCCGGCATCGATATGCCGATCGATCGAGATCATGCAGTTTAAAAAACTTGCTGAAAAAACATGATGCTGTAAATTTTTCTTACGAGGAATCCATCGAGCCCGCAGATGAACGAGATTTACGCCCGCTTGTGCTGTTGCGTCAGCTGCGCCAGTCGAGCCAGGTGCTCTGCCATGAGCTGATCTTTGCGCAGCCGCCACTGCCAGTTGCCGCAGGTCGTGCCCGGCGTGTTCATGCGGCCGCTCTCATCGAGACCGAGCA
>RQOI01000082.1 GCA_003854995.1 Candidatus Zhuqueibacterota bacterium | reverse complement strand
GAGAAGAATAAGCTCATAAGGTGGAAATGTGTGGGGTGCTATTTTGCTATTAAGGTGGAAAGATGAAAATAAGGTATAAAGACAATGCCGCCTCAGTTTTCATCGCCGGACATTCTGGTGCGCCAGATTACAACACTTGTGATTCGGCAAAATCCTTTGGTTGTTCCGGCTTTTTATAAAGCATCCATTCGAAAAGATTTCGTCGAGATTTGAAAAACCTTATTTTTGTCTTTTCGACCTAGTTGCGCAAAGCGTGAAAGTTTTTCTTCGTGATCCTTGTGTTTTCGTGGCTCGTATCTGGTGTTGATGTTTTTTCTGTTTTACCTGTAACTGCCTTTTTCTATTTGCTTCTTTCAGGATGAGAAATCGCCATCCAGACTTGGCGGATGGCGAGGGGGGCTATCACTTTGCGATTCTCTTAATGGTGCAGCCGAATGCCTTGGTTGAGGCAATGGCGGGAGCTTTGCCGGCGAGGATATCGTCAAGCGCCTTCTTCAGATCCTCACTCTTGCGCTCATCCACTGTCGCTGTATCATCGATGCGGCCGTGATACAGGAGCTCGCCTGCGACAGTCAGCACATAGACCTCAGGCGTCACCTGCGCCTGATACTGATCAGCGATGACATTGTTCTCGTCTTTGAGCACGACAAAGGGGAAGCCGTACTTTTCAGCGTGTGACTTGACCTCATCCCATTTTTCCTGTCTGTTGGAATTGATGCCGAGAAAAACCACGCCCTGGGGCATGTAGATATTTGCCAGCTCGACCATGCGCGCATTGAATCCGTTTGACACGGGACATTGGGTGGCGACGAACATGACGACAATTGCCTTTGCGTCTTTGTAATCCGCAAGCGAGTGTTCTTTGCCGTCATGACCTAGGAGTGAAAAATCCGTTGACACTCTTGCTAGATCTTTCGTCCTCGCAGTGAAAGCGGAGAAAAAAATCCCTATGGTCAATGAATATAATAAAAGTATCTTTCTCACGATCATTCTCCTTTTTTATTTACCATAATATCACCTGTCGATTACAGGTTCGTTAAAACATTGCAGGAGGAGTCAAAATTCCAAAAATGTGCTCATGGCGGACAAGAGCATCTATCGAGAAAAACATTTCAAAAGTATTTTCTAAACTCGTGCTTGCGTGTGTTCGCATCCCAATAGAATCCCAAGCGATGTGAGACAGCTTCGCCATTTGCCAGGTCAGTGCCGCCATGGCTGTTATAGCCAACAAATTCGTATTGCAGCTTATATTGAAGGTAGTAGGGCTTCCCTTTGATCAAATAGTGCCGAATCCCTATGCCCACATTAAGATTGGGGCCGATTATGCTAACGGATTCTTCGTTAAAAGAATTTTCATCTTCAGGGACCACTTCAACAACATCAATGCCGGCGCCCGATATCAGATGGACCTGCGTATGGTCCCAATCGTATAGCACAAAGGCCGGTTCCACGCCGAAATAAAATCTGAAATAGTGGGTCGTATTAATAAGATCACCCTCATTTTTTACCGTGTAGGGATTTTTTGAATCCAGGAATTGAAAGAGTAGTGTGCAGTCGAATATAACGTTCTGCCACTGCGCTCCGACCACTCCGCCCACATTTATCTTATCGCCAAACAGAGAGAGTGAGCTTCGCGGCGTCCAATATCCCAGGAAAAAGCCATAGTGCATATCAAATTTTTCAACGGCGATATGATAGCGTTGCACCTGTTCATATAGCTTTGTATATTTCGCTGCATCGGTTTCAATGAGACGGTGAAATTCATCGAACTCGTGACTGTAGAAAAGACAGATCAAGTACTCATCATCCGACAGGTCGGAATAGTTCAATAATTCTGTGGCCAGTGCTCTGATGAATTGATTAAAGTCAGCACAAATGTAATATAGCTTCTGCGCCGCTTTTTCATAGCCGGGCACAATCCAATGAGATGTATCACTCTCTTGAGTCTCGTAGGAGCTCAGATACTCAATAAAATCTTCTATAATGATATCTGAGAGATAACTTGGCTCAAACAAATTTTGCGCTATTTGATTCAAAATCCAGGCGCGGCGCACAGGCTCCATTACGCCCGTTTCTTCCTCCCAATACTGTAGAATATAGCAAAGTGAATCCTGATCATTTTTTTCGTAAAAATAGGGGACCAATTCGGAGCAGCGAAAAGATATTTCATACCAGGCTTGCATATCGTCGTCGAACAGATAACCCAACTCGATTTCTTCATCAGCAAAAGCAGCCAAGGTCGAGAGCAGATATACCAACAAATATGTCGGACTAGCTAGTCGATACATAGTGCTCCTTAATTGTTATTCGGGGGAAGCAAAAAAGCCACCATTATCATAAAAAAGCGGATGACTAGTGTACTCGCCTAGGGGGGGTCAGCAAGTACGAAGGGGAGGAAAGCCATCCGCTTTTAAACTTTTGAAAATACAATCTTTATGACATCAATACATACGTTTCTTCTTTAAAAATAGCGGATGGCCTTGTACCTGCCTAGGGGGGGTCAGCAGATACGGAGGGGAGGGAAGCCATCCGCATGTTCTGAATTCCGGTTCAACAATCAAAAACTCGTTTTTGGGAGTTCCTCCTCTTTTAATTGTTCCACCCTTTCATCAAGTCAGCAATAAAACAACCTCAATATAATTACAACCCCATTTAACCACTCTTCATCCAACTTTTGAATCATCCTAAAATAATACAATCATTTTGTAAAATCAACAATTTTTTTTCGAGTTTACAAAGTTTAACAAACATCTTTTTATCGATATTCCATTTCAAATGTCAGCAATTGTCGCTTGCCGGAAGAGCGAGATCATTGCTCTGCCGCCAGGACGCTCATCGTCAGCTCAAAACCGCCGCGATCACTGCCGCAAGAGGCGAACTCAGTGATAGGGTCTGCTGACGGCGTCAGCGACAATTTTTGTCGCCCCGGAGAGCGCATCGACCGCGACGGTCGAGTCAAAAGTGACCGGCACAAGATCACCCACAGCTTTTTGCGCGATCTGCCAATGGCCGGTCTTGACCGGCCCCTTGACGAGCTCCGGGACATTGTAATTTAACAGAAATGTCTCATAATAGGCCGGATCGCTCTGCGGCAGAAGAAACGGTTTCGAGGCTCGCCCGTCATCGTCCACATAGCTAAAATACGGGCGGGCGCAGAGTCCATCCTTTCGCTTGCTGGAAAAGACAAACCAGTGGCCATCGCTCGACCAACTGTGGTAACTGTCGACGTGCTCGCTGTTGACCGCCAGCTCGGCATATTCTTGCCGCGTCAAATCATACAGGTAGAGATCGCTGCTCGTGGTATAGATGGTGAAATAGCCGTAATCACTCATGGTGAACATTAAAAAGCGGCCGTCCGGCGACACTTTGGGAAACGTGATGCTTTTGCCGCTCTCTCTTGCGGTTATGACCGGATTGACATCGCCCCATTCATTGGTGGCCACATCATAGGTCGTGTGCATCAGGTCATATCGCACCGTGTCGTACGGCGCGTTGTTGATAAACTCTGACGCTGAAATAAAATAGAGATCCCTGCCGTTCGGATGCCAGTTCGGCAAATTTTCCAGTCTTTTCGTTGCAACCGCTGGCGATGTGGTGATTCGATTGTTCGCAATGTCGTAGATGACCAGATCCGAAGCCGTATCGTAGACATAGGTGCTTTTGTCACGATGAGCATGAAAATTCTGAAAGATCCTATTCACCGAAAAGGCGATGTGTTTGCCGTCCGGATGCCAGCAGGGGTAGACACCAGCGGACATGGTGAAGGCCGTGCCGGTATTGATCTTGCTCACTTCGTCATTCTGGATGAGAAGCGTGCCGCCAAATTCGGAGCGCATATGAAAAATCATTTGAGCGGGATCATTCAGACAAAAGGAGTGACAGTTCATGCAATTTCGTTTCGTCAGCCGATTTGTAAAGATCGCTTTTTCGCGAAAGGTCGTGAGATCGCGCTGGTAGATGCCGAGGTCCCACCACAGCACATAGCCCGGATTGATGATCCGATAGACGAGATGGCTGTCAATCGGCTGTCGCGAGACATAATTGGTGATGGACGGGTATCGATGCCACGATCGGTTGCTGTCCTGGACGAATAGATCGATCGTGAAAGAGTCACCCCTGCAGGCGGTGATGAATTTCTTCCACCGTCGCATGGGAATTTGGATGAGGCCGCTGCTGGAACGAATGGCGATTGGTTCCTGCGCCGCAGAAGAGAAAATCGCCTTGAACGCCCGGCCATCCTCTCTGATGCGGAAATTGAGCGGCGCTATATTGGGCGGGATGATGATGTCACGATAATCCGGCTCGATTGTCGGCAGCTGCGGCGTCATCTGACAATCTGATACAGAATGGCCGCAGGATGAGACGAGCACAATGACTGCCGCTAAGAGGAACAGGATTTTTTTGCTGCTAATATTCACTTTCAATTTTCCGTTTTTTCAATATGTCAGTCCTCCCCCCTCCTCCGGAGAAGAGATAATACCAAAACGTATCGCCTAGCTCGGCGCGCAGCAACTGATCTGCTCTTTGCCGGTTCATTTGATTGTCGGCGATGATTTTATTGAACCGGCCGAACAGGGCGATGCGATCGCGACGAAAAGGGATGTCTTTGATCAATTCGCCGCCGACGCGCGACGCGCCGGTCTGGTACATGATGGCGGCTTCCTCGAGATGGCGCGGCACGCCGCCATAATCAAATTGCTTGAGCATGCCGATGTGCTTGGCAATATTACCCAGTCGGCATTCGAGCAAATAGTACGCCATCATGTATTCAAAGGCCATCTGATTGCCCCCATTCGACTCCAGCAGGGCGACCATATCCGTATTGGGCTCCTGGGAGCTGAGAAAGAAATCCGCCTGGGGCATGCGCCGACGCTTTTCGGCTATGCCGGGAATCTCGTGAATTCTCTCTTCATCGAGAAGGAGATGATGTGTTCTGGCCCACCGCCGGTGTACCAAACTTTTTTGCAAAAGCTGGAGAAATTTTTCTGTCTTGCGCGGATGGCCGTTGATCGCATTGGTCAGAGCCAGTCGTTTCAGCGCCCGCGCATCGTACCTGAATTTCGTCAGGTACTCGTACGCCATGACCTGAGCGGCGTTAATATATGCCAGATCAAAATAGAGATCACTCGCATGCAAAGCAATTTGACTCGCCATCAGCCGGTCCACAAAGAGACCGTTCACGCCGACCAAGTGCTCAATTTCAAAGAGGCTGTCCAGCAAACAGCCGGTGAAATACATGGCTCGATTGCATTGGAATTCAACGATCCGATCGTAAGATCGCATCTGTTTGGCCTCGCGCAAAACAGACTGCCATGCCGCCTTCTCCGCCAGACAGTTGATGTTTATTTTCCTCTTTTGATCGGGCTGAATTGAAAATATCATGCAGGCGCAGAGCACAGCCACTCCAGTCACCCGGTCGATCACTTCGCTCTTTTTTCGCCAGACATCGCTCTGTCGCTTATTGCAGAGCATATCACGCACTCGCAGCAGCATCAGCAGCAGCGGGACAGAGCCTAAAAGCAGATAATAAAGGATGTTGCTTTTGAAGAGAAAAGGTGCGAGATAATATTGCGCTGGTATGAAGTAAAGAAATGCCTCTTTGAGGGAGATCTGAAACAGAAACCGCGCCGACAGACAGGCGGACAAGCTATAAAGCAGGGCAAAAAGTGCGGGATAGATCACTGTCGACCAGTGATAGAAAAGATGGATGAACAGGATGACGAGGACGAAAAAGAGCGAGAACCAGCCGCCAACCATCCAGTAGAAAATCGGCTGAGCGCATAACAACAGCACGCGCGTCATCGTTCCTCCCTTGCTATAGAGACAGGCGCAGAAAAGAACAATGGCAAACTTGAAGGCAATTGCCAAGGGTATATTATATTGATTATAGAGCATGATGAGCAGAAAAAGCGGCAGCAGAATGACGAGGATCGGGCTCGCCGTTGAAACCTGCCGCAAAGTCGCTTGCAGAAAAAGGAAAATAGCCAGCAGAATGGCAGCAAATAACAGACTGCCAACGATGTCATTGAAGAAGAACTGAAAGATGAACAGGCTGAGCGCATCCGTAAATCCGCCTGGATAGTGCAGAAAACCGTGTAAAAAATGGCGGTCAAAATAAAAAGCAGGCTGAAATTGCGCAAAGAGCAGGGATGGTTTGTAAATGAAGAGCGAAAATATAAATGTGACAGAATACAGCAAAAGCGTAAAGAGACTGTCCATTTTTCGGCTGCTCATGGCGCCTCTCCGAATTGAGTTTTTTTCAAGTCTTTCGCAGAATGAAGAATTAACCACCGAGCGCCCTGAGGGCCACCGAGAAACGCCATTGGCTATTGTTTTTCTCGGTGCGACTCGCTGAGCTCGATGGTTCCAATCTTTCGCTTTACGCGATTGATGCGATGCCTTGACGTTTTGGTTGCGGCCGAAAGCTGCGCCAAGGGCTCCGCGGCGTGAGTTTGAACGAATCATGCAAAGCGAGCTTGAGGGATTCAGCTCATACGTTCAGCATGAACAAGATATATCTCTGACATAATAATCGATTTCATCCTAAAAGGCAATCCAATTTTTCGCTATTTTTATCGGCATAAAACAACTGCGATCCGGCGGACCAAGTTACGCGGGATGAGGTTGGCGAGCGCCAGAAAAATGGCACGCATTGACGACGTCCCTGGCAGCCCTGCTCAGAGAGAGCGCTCGTTTTCAACGATCTGTTCCAGCGTCTGCTCCCGGCGAATGATGCGAAATTCGCCGTCTGCGCGCAGCAGTATTTCTGCCGGTTGCACATATGAATTGTAATTGGCAAGGCACATGGCCGAAACATATGCGCCGGCGCCGCCAATGACCAGGATATCGCCCACCTCCGGATTGGCCATCAAGCGCGGAATGATGTGGCCGTGCGAATCGAGGCTCTGCGAATCGCCGCTCTCGCAGCATCGGCCAACGACGACGCGATAGTCGGACTCGGGATACAGATCGCTCAAATCGAACTCGCTCGACAGCAGTCTTCCGGTCTTTGACACCACAAAAAAAGGATGGCGGGAACCGTACAACAGCGGCCGCGTATTGGCTTCCATGCCGGCATTGGCAATGAGGAAATGAAAGCCGTCTTCGCCGGTCGATTTTTTGTCCAGAACCGAGGTCACCAAAAAACCGGCGTTGGCCACGACAAAAGTTCCTGGCTCAATGGCCGTGATCAGCTCGCGTCCGGTGCGCTCATAGAACTCGTGAAACTTGCGCCGCGCGTATTGGCCCAACTCTTGAATATCCGCCGGCCTTTCATCCGGCATGCGCGCCTCTTTGAAACCGCCGCCCAGGTTGACGGTTTTCACCTCAGGCAGGAACTGCTCGACGCAACGCAGCTCGCGCTCAATGTTTTCCCGCCAGAGCTGAGGATCACCGCCAGAACCGATGTGCATGTGGATTTCGTCAAAAACAATCCCCTGTTCATCGGCAAAAGCTATGGCGCCTGCAAGGTCGTTGAGGTGAATGCCAAAGCAGGAATATTTGTCGCCCGTGTTTCGGGTCACCGATTCGCCCGAACCGACGCCCGGGTGCAGGCGGATGGAGAACGCTGTCTTGTTGGCAAAATCAGCGATCAGGTACAGCTGCTGTAACGAGCAGACATTGTATTTCATCCCCTTCAGCATCATCTCTTCAAGCTCTTGCCGAGATCGAGCCAGTGGCACATCTTGAGTTGTCAGCATCATGCGGGAACAGGGGATGCCGGCCAGCGTGGCGCGCACGCCTTCATTCAGCGAGCTGAGATCGAGATCAATGCCCTGACCAGCGATGAGCTGCAACAGCGCGCGATTCGAGTTCGCCTTCATCGCATAGCGGACCTGCAGTCCAAAGGCATTCGGCATTTTGAGGAGTTGATCGCATTTATCCAGTATCGTCCGTTCGTCATACAGATAAAACGGAGTGCCGAATTCTTTGACCGCGCGTGCGATGGTCTCGGAGGTGACAGCGCTCTTTCCCAATCGTGCCATGCGTTCTCCCTTTGGATAGAAGCCGGCGTCCCGCCGGCCAGTCTGGTCTCATTCATCTTCACAGCACAGCGCCGCCCTCTGCGCCGCTCGCTTTATTGACGCTTGAGGTGGTCGCGAATGCTCGCAACCGCCTGTTCAATGTCCGCCGCATGGCCGAACGCGGAGAGTCTGAAATAGCCCTCGCCGCTGGGGCCGAATCCAACGCCCGGCGTGCCGACAACGTGGGCGTCGTGCAGCAGCAGATCAAAAAATTCCCAGGAGCTGAGACCGTGCGGTGTTTTCATCCAAATGTATGGCGCATTGACGCCGCCATAGCAGATATAATCCAGATTTTGCAGCCCCTCTCTGATGACTCGCGCGTTGTTCATATAGTAATCCACGAGACCTTGACACTCTTTTTGTCCGGCATCGGACAATGCCGCGACGCCGCCGGCCTGCACGATGTTGGAGGCGCCGTTGAAAAAGGTGTTCTGCCGACGCGCCCACAGCCAATTGACTTTTCCGGCCGGCGCGCCTTCGACCACGAGCGCCTGCGGCACCACTGCCCAGCCGAGCCGGACACCGGTAAAACCGGCCACTTTGGAAAAACTGCTGATTTCAATGGCGCATTCCTTCGCACCATCCAACTCGTAGATGCTGCGCGGCAACGTCGCATCTTTGATGAACGCCGAATAGGCGGCGTCAAAGATGATCACCGACTGGCGCGCGCGCGCATAGTCGATCCATATTTTCAGCTGCTCTTTGGTTGCGACCGCGCCGGTGGGATTGTTCGGGCTGCAGAGATAGATCAGATCGACCTTCTCCTCGGGCGGCTGGGGGAAAAAACCATTCTCCTGCGTGCACGGCATGTAGATGATGCCCTGGTATTGGCCGGTGCGCGCGTCAAATGCGCCGGATCGTCCGGCAATGACATTCGTGTCCACATAGACCGGATAGGCCGGATCCTGCACGGCGACGACGTTCTCGATGCCGAAAATGGACTGGATATTGCCAGAGTCCGGCTTGGCGCCATCGCTGACGAAAATCTCTGCCAGGTCAAGGGACACATTGAAGCGGCGATAAAACAGCTGCAGCGCTTTTTTCATCTCGGTTTCGCCGGTCGAGTCATCCGCATAGCCGGTATAGGTTTCGACGTGCGCCAGTCTTTCAACGCCAGCCAACAGCCCGTCAATCACCGCAGGCGTCAGCGCCTCGGTCGTATTACCGATACCCAGTTTCAGCAATTTCACCCCGGGATGCTCGGCCTGAAATTGACGCACTCGACGCCCGATCTCCGGGAAGAGGTATCCACCGCCGAGCTTGTCGTAGTTGCTGTTGATCGTCGCCATTGCCACCTGCCTCTTATTCATCCGCTCTGTACGTGCCCGGCACTTCAGAGTGCCAGGGAAATGCAAAGCTGTTATTTCGAAAACGCCTCGTCGTCGATGATCCCTGCGCCGATGCGGATGACCGGTCCGGTCATGTCTATGCTATAGTCGTCGCTGATGGTGATGACGAGTTCTCCGCCCGGCATGTGCACGGTGATCTTTGCATCGCAAAATCCCAGTCTGTGCGCCACTGCAGCGGCCGCCGAGGCAGAACTGCCGGATGCCAGCGTATAGCCGGCGCCCCGCTCCCAGATCTCGATCTGAATAGTGCGGCGATCCAGAACCTTGAGAAACTGCACATTCGTGCGGTTCGGAAAACGCGCATCGACTTCCAGATGCGGCCCAAAGGTGCGCGCCAGTTCCTCCGACAGCTCGTCCATTGGCAGAACGCAATGCGGATTGCCAATGGTGACCGCGCAAAAAGTCAGTTCGCGCCCCATGACCGCGATCTTCTCATTCAGCACCTGACGCGGCGGCCCGAGGACCGGAATTGCCCGGCTGTCAAAGCTCACCTTGCCCATCTGCACATCAACCATACCATTCGAATGGATGCGCGAAGTGACAATGCCGCCCAGGGTCTCTATTTGAAAAGGCGCATGGCGGACAAATCCGTGATCATAGAGATACCGGGAAAAAATGCGCAATCCATTGCCCGATTTTTCAGCCTCACTGCCGTCGGGATTGAAAATTCTCAATTTGAAAGGCGCTTTGTCCGATGCTGACGGCCCCCATAAAATGCCATCCGAACCCATGCCATAATGACGATGGCAGATCAGTCTGATCTCATCCAGGGTCAGCTCCCGACCGATCTCGGCGGGATTCATGACGAGATAGTCGTTGCCCAGCCCGTGATATTTATAGAATCTCAAAGTCGTCCTTTCGCAAATGACAAGCGCCCATCACTCTACAGCAAGCCCAATTCCGACATCAGTCGTCGTATCTTTTCTCTATTTTCAGGCAACATGTTCACAAGCGGCAGACGGACGACCTCCTCGGTCAGTCCCAGCATGGCGCAGGCTGTCTTCACCGGCACCGGACTGCTCTCGCAAAAATTGAATTCCATCAGCGGCAGCAGTTTGAAATGCAGAGCGCGCGCTTTGGCCCACTCCCCGGCGAGCGCCGCATGCACCATGGCGCGCGTCATCGCTGGCGCCTCGTTCGCCACCACAGAGATGACGCCATCGGCGCCCATTGACATCAGCGCAAGGGTCATCGCATCGTCGCCGGACAACACGAGAAAATTCTCCGGGCGATGTCTGAGGATATTCATGATCTGCGATACATTGCCGCTGGCCTCCTTCACGCCGATGATATTCGGGATCTCAGCGAGCCGCAAGGTTGTTTCAGCGCTGATGTTGCTCGCCGTGCGGCCGGGCACGTTGTAGATGATGACCGGCTTGTCTGTCGACTCTGCGATCGTCTTGAAATGCTCGTAATGCCCCCTCTGCGTCGGTTTGTTATAGTAAGGCCCGACGGACAGGATGGCATCCGCGCCCGCGCGCGTGGCATGCTGGGTCAGCGAAACCGCTTCCGCAGTTGAATTACTGCCGGCGCCGGCCATCACCGGAATGCGTCCCGCAGCATGCTCAATGACGATATCGATGACGCGCTGATGCTCTGCATGACTCATCGTGGCGCTCTCGCCGGTCGTGCCGCAGGCGAGAATCACATCCGTGCCCTGTTCGATATGCCAATCGACCAGACAGCGCAACCGCTCTTCATCAACTGAAAAATCTTGCCGGAAAGGCGTGATGAGCGCCACCGTTGATCCGGCGAATTTTGGACGACTCGACATCATGCTCCCTTTATTCATCGTTACTCTTTCCGTAATAAATTATACATGCTGCTGTGAAAGGACCTCATTCATGAAATCATCCATCGTGAAAATACCCGATTTGCCGGCAATCCACTCGGCCGCGCGAACCGCGCCGCTGGCAAATCCCGTCCGGCCATGCGCCCTGTGTTCGAGCAGGATCTCATCCGCCTCCGAGTCAAAACCGATCGCATGCATTCCGGGCATGCGGCCGACGCGCGTGGAGGTGACGTGCAATGCGTGCGGATCGATGACGCCATGGCAGGTCTCATAGAAAGCCTTTTCCTTGCCGGGCCAATTTTCCAGCAGAATGCGCGCCAGGTTTTTTGCCGTGCCGCTGGGACTGTCGGCTTTGCCGGCATGATGGAATTCGTGCACGTAACAGTCATACTCTGACATGGGCGCCATCAGTCTGGCGGCATACTCTGTCAGTTTGCTGAACAGATAGACGCCGATGGAAAAATTGGGACTGTAAATGATAGAGATCTTGTCGATCTGTCGCAGGTGCGCCAGCTGGTCATACCATCCAGTCGTGCCCTCGACGATCGGCACGCCGAGCTGCGCCGCTGTTTTGATATTTGCGAGGACCGCGTCCGCGACGACAAAGCTGATGATCACCTGCGCGTCGCGCAGGTTCGAGCGCGAGCAAAAGTTATCATGGACATCAAAAATGGCAGAGATGTCGTGGCCGCGCGCCCGTGCCTGCCGCTCAACCTCTTGTCCCATCCGTCCATACCCGAGTATCGCCAACTTCATCTGCTTTCTCCACTGCTCATAATGTGCGATCTGGCGCTGGAACGTGGGCGTTGTGCTCGTTGCTGAAAAAATAGCGATGCAACCGTGGAATGACCCGCGGCAGATCATGCTCATCGACCACAAAACTGAGATTGATCTCGGATGCGCCTTGTGAGATCAGATAGATGTGGGTGTCCTGCAACAAGCCGAATATCTGACCCGGAATACCCTTGGTGCGTTTCAAGCCCTCCCCCACCAGGCAGACGATCGCCTTTTTCTCTTCAACTCTCACCTGGGCAAATTTTTCCAGCTGAGGAATAATATTGGGCAAATTCTTTGTGCTATCAATTGTCAGCGACAGCGTCACCTCAGAGGTCGACACCAGGTCAACTGCCGTCTGATATTCATCAAAGACGGAGAACAGTCGCGCCATGAAACCGTGTGCCATGAGCATTCGGCTCGAGATGACGGTGATGACGGTCAGGTTTTCTTTGTAAGCGATGGATTTCACTCGTCCTTCGTGCAGAGGATCAAGCGGACTGGTCGAAATGGCTGTGCCGGCAAAGTCCGGATTCATCGAATTGAGCACGACCACAGTCATATTGTGCTCGACAGCCGGCGCCAGCGTCGCCGGATGCAGCACTTTGGCGCCGAAATAGGCGAGCTCCGCTGCCTCATGGAAGCTCATGTGTCGGATGCGACGCGCTTCTTGCACGAGCGATGGATCTGCGGTGAGCACACCATCGACATCTGACCAGATCTCGACCGTGCTGACGCCGAGCATTGCGCCGACCAGGGTGGCCGAGTAATCGGAGCCGCCCCGGCCCAGCGTGGTCGTGCGGCCCTCCCGATCGCTGCCGATAAAACCTTGTAAAATCGGCACAATACCCTGCTTCACCATCGGCAGGATGATCGCCTGGACGCGTTCTTTCGATTCGTCAAAAATCGGACGCGCCGCGCTGAATGTTGAATCGGTGAGCAGCAGTTTTCGCGAATCCGCCATAGCGCTCGCGATGCCCATTCGATTCAAGACAGCGGGCAATATGTTTGCCATGAAGAATTCGCCCGTGCTGATGAGGGCATCGGATTGCTCGTCATTCAACTCGCCATTGGCCAGGATGTCATTGACAGCGGCCTGCAGCATCTCCTTGCCGGTCTGAAAGGCGGAAGAAAATGTCGGATCATCTCCTATTCCGAGCTCTGCGATGATCTGTTCATGCTGGGCGACGATTTCGGCAACGAGTTCGGCTGTTTGCTCTTTTTCCCGACCGCCCGCCAACCTGGACAGCCGCACAAGTTTGTTGGTGATGCCACCAACAGCGGATGTCACAACCACTGGTCGTCGAGGCATGCGGGAGGAGATGATATCGCACACGCGGCGAATCGCTTCAGCATTGCCGACAGACGTGCCGCCAAATTTCATGACCACCATTGCCGTTCCCTTTGCTGTCGAATCAAAAAAAAAGGTCACCCGCTGCGTGGGGGACCTATCTGCTGGCATAGTTCAAAGAAACCATCAGCCAAATAGCGCTCCACGATTTTTTTCGTGACAGTCCGGTGGTTATTCACCTGCCGGCCCAACGACGATATCGGCGGCTTATCGTCATTTCGGCCCGCTACCCTTTCGTCCAAGTTCGCCACTTTTCATGCGGAGTACTCTTGCAGCAGGCGCCTCTATTTGGAAGTAAAAATTAGTTGTAAATGTAGCGATTTGTTCTAAATTATGCAAGCACTTTAGCAATTGGAGAGTAAAAGGTCAGTTTCTGGTAAAGCCAATGAAAAATCAACACCAAGACGCAAAAACACGAAGGATCACGAAGAAAAGCTTGCGCGCTTGGCGCCTCTGCAGGTCGAAAGATGAAAATAAGGTTTCTCAATCTCGACGACATCTCATCTTTTCGAATGCATGCTTTAGACAATGCTGGAACAAGCCAAAGGATTTTGCCGAATCGTAGGTTTTGAAATCTGGCGCACCAGAATGTCCGGCGATGAAAACTATGGCGACATTGTCTTTATGCCTTATTTTAATAATTCACTTTATCATCGCACTACCAGTAACTGACCTTTTACATTGGAGAGTAAGAGGTCAGTTTCTGGTAAAGACACAAAAGATCAATTTGGTGAGACCTTTGGCCGCAACCAAAAATATCCAAACCACCGAGGG
>RQOI01000553.1 GCA_003854995.1 Candidatus Zhuqueibacterota bacterium | reverse complement strand
CGGCCATGGCCACATGGCCGGCGACGAGGTTGAACGTCTCGTCAGTCAAAATTCGCACGGCCAGAGATTCGGCATGGGTATCCGGATAGTAATTCTCCAGCGCATGGTTGGGCGCGATGTCCGGTTGAAACGGCCAGCCGCCCTTGAGATAATGGATGCTCAGATTGGCGGACACTGTATCGAGCTCTGTCCAGCCCCAGTTCGACATCACCTCTTCCGGCGCCCAGATGCGGTCCTCATCCCAGCTGGCGGAGATGAACTCGTTCTCCTGCATCGTCTGCAGAAAAGCATCCGCCATGATGAAATAGCCCCTGGCGTTGGGGTGCAGGTGCTCCAGGATGAGCTCGTTGCCGATGATATTATGCTCACAATGAGCTTCAAAGAATGATTTCATGGGCACCACCGGCGCATTGAACTGGCGGCCAAGCTGATGGATGATCTCGTTCATCTCCTCAGAGGCGCGAAAGCGCAGGGCATCGAGATCTTTGGCCAGAGTGAGGGCGGTACGGGCGTCATCGATATCGCCCTGCAGCAGCAATTTTCGGCCAATGGAAAAGGCTTTCTCGGCGGCGGGAAAACTGTCGATGTCGACCGAGATGAACGGCGGTTGGTCTTTGACATTGCTGATCAATTCGCTCAAGATGACGGGGATGTTGTCTTGTCCCGCTTTTACCAGGATACGCCGCATGTTGCGTTCATATTGCCGCAAGCCCTGATAGTACATATTGCTTTTATAGGGGATCTTTTGCTCGCCGACGATGCGCGCCATCAATGTATTGGTCGGGTCGATCCCGGCGCTGCCGCTCGTCACTTTGGTCAAGTGCTTTTTCAGCCATCCGACCGCATCGCGGACGAGCAGAAAAGTCTTGAATTTTTTGAGCTGCAAGTAGAGATGGATGAAGGCCGGATTTCTGCCGAATGATTCCCGCGAGCCGACGCCCATGGCGCCATAGTACTCGTTGTGACCGGCGTAGATCAGAATGGCATCCGGTTCTTTGGCAATGATCTCATCCATGAAATCGAGCAGGGTGTAGCTGTTGACGGCCGACATGGCCGTATTGACGACCTCGATGTATCGGTCCGGGAAGAGCTCTGACAGCTGAAAATTGAGGATGCGCGGAAACATCAGATTGTAGCTGTACGGAAATCCGGCCGTCGTCGAACCGCCGAGGACAAATATGCGATAGCCGTTTTCCGGCTTTATTTTCAGAAACAGATCCTTTGGCGGACTGGGCGTCGAGTCGAGCATGTAAAAATAGCGTCTGCCGACGTTCTGATTGCACATCCAGTAGTGCGAGATCTGTTTTTCCGGACCGGTGACGAAGAGGTGCTGATCGCCGCCATATTGAAACAGTCGCAGCAGCAGCTCAAGCAGCACAAGGAGGACGAACGGCGTGCACAGCATCAAGAGGGTGAAGAGTCGTCTTTTTTTTAGGTCAAGTTGATTGTTTTTGTTCACGATGAATAGTCCAGGTGCTATATATTTCTTTGTGTCTTTGAGTCTTGGTGTGAGGCATTTCTGAATAATCCGGACTATTGAGCCATTAGAAAATCCCGAAAGGGATAAAAAAACCCCGAATTGCCATTCGGGGTCGAAAAGGAAACCTCAAAGGTCTCCGAGACCTTTGAGGTTTAACGTCATGTTACTTCATCAACATCATTTTGTTCGTGAACATTTTGCCATCCGCCTGCAGGGTGTACAGGTAGACGCCGCTGGTCAGGCTCGAGGCATCGAATGTCACAGTGTATTCGCCGGCCGGCTTGACCTCATCCACCAGGGTGGCCATTTGCTCGCCCATGAGGTTGTAAACGGTCAGGGTGACCGGGCTCATCTTGGCGATCGAGTAGGTGATGTTGGTTGTGGGGTTGAACGGATTCGGATAGTTCTGGTTCAGCTTGAACGTGCTCACCACAGCGGGTGCCTCCTGTTTGACTGCCGTACCACTGACAAGGTTGGCAGTGCCAAACAAGCTCGCGTTTTGCCATTCATTATTGTCGTCGCTCCACCAGCGGACCATGTTATTGCCGCGGGTGGTCTCATCCGCATCATTCAGCTGGATATCAAAACCGAACTCTTCCCCTGGAGCAACTTGAAGATCGCCAAGAGTGAACGAAACTTCGAGATCCCAGCCGAGGTCCGTCTCTTCAACAACATAGTCAATGCCATCTTTGATAAAGCCACTGAGGCTCGCATCAATCTCGTCCGTGGTCGATTCACCGACATTGAAACGCAATTGAATATCGTCAACGCCGTCGTAGGTTTCGCCTTTGCTGTTATTGGCATCAAAATAGATTTCGACACCATCGGTGTTATAGTCGGTGCCCATGTTGATCATGTCATCCATGACGGTCAAATAGATGAAAAGATTATCGCCTTTCCACATCAAATTGGCGGTGTAGCGCATGTCGTCCCAACCCGAGACAGTGCTGATATCGAGGGCGTTGTCAAAGATGTTGCCGGACAGTTGCCATGAGTCCGCCCATTCATCGGCGCCCATGGCGGCGTCGATTGTCGGCACGGTGGCCGTCTCCGGAATCGGGAATGTTTCCGAGACAACCTGGTCCGTTCGCATGAGGGCTGAGCCGAAGAGACTGGGGTTTATCCACTGGTCATTGGCATT
>RQOI01000552.1 GCA_003854995.1 Candidatus Zhuqueibacterota bacterium | reverse complement strand
GTCATAAATAGTGCTGAATCCCCTGACGCGCTTGATTTCAGCGATATTCTGAAACTCGCCATTTCGGTATCGATGATATACCAGTCGCGCGGCCAGTGCAGGTGAGATCCACGGGATAGTGCACAGCTGTTCCACCGACGCTGCATTGACATTCAGCGGCGTATCGATGAGTGAGTCAAGATAGTCGAGCAATGCGGACTGATCGTTCACATCATCATCGATGTCGATGAGTTTCTCGATGTCGACTTGATCAGTTCGTATCGAACCGAAAACCATCACAATTATGCAAAACAATGCGCCCATCATTGAACTTGATTTCAGTAGACGCCGACGGAAAACAGATGCGTCAGCCCTAACTCGCTATGCGTCGAGAAGGCATAGTCGAGGCGAACGCGAAAGTGACAGAGAGTGAATCCGGCGCACACTCGGGAGGGTTCGCCCCCCACACCCATTCGCAATGTAAGAGCGGAAAAGGCCTGCCAGCTGATGCCGCAGCGCACGTCCAGTGGAAAGCGTATCTCTTTGCAGAGATCAAAATCAACAACACAGTGGGAAAACGGCGTCATATGAACGCCGACGATCAGACTGCTCGGCAGTGGCTCGTGCGCAGCACCGACTTTAGCATTGGCAACATTCTTGGCAGAGAATCCAAAGGCGGCGTTTGCAGTGAGGCGGACGATCACTCCGAAATCCGCCAGAACAGAATGAGCTTGCCCATGATGCTGAACATTCAGGATGCCGAGACGGCCGCTGAGAGCCAGCAACAGCGCAGGTGATATGGGGATTGCTACGGCAGCCAGAAATTGATTTTCGCGATAAAGATCATTGCCAAAGTATTGGATGCCGATGCCGCACGAGCAGCGCGCGCGGCTGTACCGAGCAGCGACATTGGCCATATTCAGGTCATGCAGACCATACGGCTTTGCATAGAAAAAATGGAGATCAAAAGGAGATGCGCCATGCAGACAGGCGGCATTGACATAGATGCCGTCTGCGCCAGAGCACCACGCCACACCGGCGCCGGCCAAGGCAGCGTGGCGAGCGCTGAATGGTAGTGCATCAAAACTGGCAAACACACTGTTCAGTGTCAATGGTAGAGCGAAAAAGCAGGAACGAAAAATGGTGCTGTGACGTTCTGTAAAAGTAACTATTCGCTTGATAAATTGTCGAAAAACGTGGATATTATTTCGTGATCTCACGTCAGATTCATCATGGAGAAGCATATCGTGCTCCGAACATCGCTCACAATCGGATTCATCCTCCTGGCTATCAGGGGACCGGTTTTCGCGCAGCGCATCGAATCCACAGTCGAGACAGACCTGCGAACATTGCCGCAAGAAAAGCAGGACAAACTCACCGATTTCGCTGACCGCGTGCAGCAATTTCTGGACAGCTCGCCATGGTGCGACGATCCATGGAACACCCCGGTTTATCTGACGATCACGCTTCGCCTTGAAGACATGAGCTCAGGTGCAGAAGAACGATACAAGGGCACGATCATCGTCAGCAACAGCTACGACATCCAGTTTTCTGATCTGCGCTGGCGATTCGCCTATCAGAGCGGCGACCCAATTCTGTATGAAGAGAACAATTTTGATTCCTTTACCAGCGTTCTGGCCTTCTATGTGAACATGATCCTGGGCGGCGAACTGGACAAATGGGGAACCCTCGCCGGCGCCGCATACTATGAAAAAGCGCGCAATATCGCAGAACAGAGCAAATTTGGCATGGGTCGCTTCATCGAGGGCTGGGACCGGCGACTCGATCTGATTAACTATTTTCTGAGCGACATCCACAAACCATTTCGTGAGATGGTCGATTACTATTTTTACGGCCTCTCATATGTCGGCGAGGATAACGAAAGAGCCAGAAAACACTGCACCACTGCCATCTCCATGCTGGATAGAATTGTGGCAAAAGATCCGGAAAACGAATACGCCAAGAGTTTCATCAACGCTCATTACCAGGAAATCGTCGAAATATACAGACGGGCAGTGAACAAAGAACCTCTCCGCCAGATGCTGGTGCTCGATCCGGATCACGAGAGAATCTATCGCGATATCATCGATCGCTGAACGGAATACACCTAGAAAGAGACCGCGTCGGTTCGAAATCTCTCATTTGCCAAATCGAAAATCCTAAAACCCCTTGAACAATAAAACCAGAAAAACCGCATAGACCGCAAATAAAACCATTCCTTCCCAACGACTGAGACGAAATCGCGACCACAGCATTGGGACACTGACGAGGGCGAATCCGATCATGAATGGATAGTGCAACGACAGGAGCGACTTGTCAACCGGAATGGGCGTGATGAGGGCGACGATGGCAATGACAAAGAGGATGTTGAAGATATTGCTGCCGATCACATTGCCGATAGCGATGTCCACGCGCCCGCGCGCGGCGCTGACAGCCGAAATCGCCAGTTCAGGCAGAGATGTTCCTATGGCGACAACGCTCATGCCGATGACGACAGGAGTGACATGAAAATAGTCGGCGATGAATTCTGCCGAGTTGACGATAAAATACGATCCGCCCACCAGGCCCGATAATCCGATCACGATATAGATCAACTGCTTGAAGAGAGCGGCAGGATTGCGCCTGATATCGACAAAATCCTGTTTCGCCTTCGCTTCATGCCGGTCTCGCTGCGATGTCCGAATGATGAAAAATAGAAATACGACAAAACCAATGATGAGCAGGAGACCATCAATTCTCCGAATGATGCCATCCCAGCTCAGCAGACTGAATGCCAGCGTACCGGCGAGCATAATTGGGATCTCGTTTCTGAACATGGACTTGGCAATTTTCAGCGGTCGGATCATCGCACTGACACTGACGACGAGCCCTATATTTGCAATGTTGCTGCCGACAATGTTGGCCAGCGACAGATCTTTTGTGCCGCGCAGAGCCGCCAGCAGCGACACCGCTAATTCAGGTGAGGAAGTGCCCATCGCCACGATTGTCAGACCAACGATGAGCGGACGAATGCCAAAACCGATGGCCAGATTTGCTGAACCCTTGACCAACAGCTCGGCGCCAGCCCACAAGATGACGAGTCCCACTAAAAGTAATACTATTTGTAATGCCAGCATGTCTGCGATCCGTTATTGAGTACTTCGACTGCCGGGTTTCATCGCCGGCACACCATCTTTACATAAAGGGCATTTGTCCGGTTCATGGGTGATGACATTCATTTGAAAAACCGAATACATCGGCTCCTCAAACAACTTTTTACCATTACTGCGATCGACAATGCAACCGATTCCGACCACCGTAGCGCCAATTCCCCGCACCAGTTCAATTACTTCCGTGACAGAACCGCCGGTTGTCACCACATCCTCAACGACGAGCACCTGTTCCTCATGGTCGATTTCAAAGCCACGTCTGAGCTTCATGACGCCATTCTCTCGCTCGGCAAAAACAGAGCGACAGCCCAGCAATCTCGCACACTCCTGGCCGACGATGATGCCGCCAACAGCGGGAGAGATGACGCAGTCAATCCTGTCATTTTTGACGTTTTTGATGATGTCGCCGCATAACAATTCCGCATAGCGCGGATATTGCAGCACTTTGGCGCACTGAAAATACTGCGGGCTGTGCAATCCCGAGGTCAACAAAAAGTGCCCGTGCAAAAGAGCGCCCGTCGTCTCAAAAATTTTTAATCCTTTTTCTTTGTCCATAGTCCTGACCTATTCGTTTATAAATCGTGCCTCATTAAGCTGCATCATTGTCGCCTGCGCTGCCTCTTTCGCCTGCTGCGCAAAATCATCGTCCCCAGAGGCATAAATAATCGCTCGACTGGAATTGAAGAGCGCCAGCGATCCCGCCGCATCGGCGCCATTACGAACAGCGGCGACCAGATCACCTCCCTGCGCGCCGATGCCGGGAATGAGAAAGGGCAACTCGGGCGAAATGCGACGCACCGCAGCCAATTCATCGGCATGCGTCGCACCAACGACCAGGCCGCAATTCTTCCGTCTATTCCAGCTGTTCACCATGCCGGCAACCCTTTCATACAGACGCTGCTCGCCGTTTGAGAAATACTGAAAATCGTGCGAACCCGGATTGGAAGTGAGGCAGATAATAAAGGCGCCTCTGGTTTCGTCCATTAAAAACGGCTCGATCGAATCAAAGCCCATGTAAGGATTCACGGTCACACAATCCGCTCCCAAAACATCAAAAACGGTCCTGGCATACATGACCGCAGTGTTGCCGATGTCGCCGCGTTTGGCGTCGGCAATCTTGAGCACATCGCTCGGCAGATAGGAGAACGTGTCGTGCAGGGCTTGCCATCCCCCCACGCCATGCGCCTCATAAAACGCAAGATTGACCTTGAACGCCGCAGCATAATCCGCGGTGGCATCGATGATCGCCCTATTGAAATCAAAAAGTGGATTTTTAGACGCCCGCAGGGCTCTCGGCATTTTTTCAATGTCGCTATCCAAACCAACACACAAGAGCGAGTTCTTTATAGCGATGATCTGTTGAACTTTGTCGTGAAAATTCATGGTTATCTCCGCTATTTTTGCCTCCGCCAAAGGATGCAGGACAACTAGAGATAGATAATCTCAGCGCGCGCCTCTGCTGACAGCGACAAAACCAGCAGGGCCACGCTCGCCCGCGATGAGCCGAGAGGTCGCGACGCTGAACCGGGATTGATGAGCAAGGACAGACCTTTCCGCTCCACACACGCCCTGTGCGTGTGCCCATTGATTTGAATGGTCGGATGTTCATCCGTAAGAACAGGTCCCGGAATATGCGTGATGGCGAATGTATAGCCATAGAGTTGAAAATCGAGCCGTTCCGGCAGGCTCTTGTTCAGTGGCGGCCCGTCCATGTTGCCACGGATAGCATAGACAGGCGCTAACCGCTGCAGTTGATGTAGAACGGCCTCATTTCCGACATCGCCGGCATGAATGATTCTCTCGACATTGGCGAACAGGTCAAAGACCTTTGCCGGCAAAACGCCGTGCGTATCTGAAATTATTCCTATCTTTTGCGCGGTCGCCATCCGAATGCCTATTTGATGCGTTCGACACCCATATATTTCTGCAGCACAGCCGGCACCTTGATGGTGCCCTCATCCGTCTGATAATTCTCCATAATAGCAATGACCGTGCGCGGTAGAGCCAGCCCTGAGCCGTTCAAGGTATGCACATATTCCGGTTTTGCGCCCCGCTCCCGGCGAAAGCGTATATTCGCGCGACGCGCCTGAAAATCGACGTAATTGCTGCATGAAGAAACTTCGAGCCATTTGTCGAGGCCCCTGGCGTAAACCTCAATGTCATAGCATTTGGCGGCGGCAAAACTCAAATCGCCCGTCGCCAGCGTCAAAACACGATAGGGCAACTCGAGCGCCTGCAGCACCTCCTCTGCGTTCTGCAGAAGCGACTCGAGCTCATCCCACGAATTTTCCGGCTTGACAAATTTGACCATCTCCACTTTGTCGAACTGATGGATTCGCACGAGGCCGCGCGTATCTTTGCCATAAGCACCGGCCTCCCGGCGGAAACAGGGCGTGTACGCGGTATATTTTATCGGCAGGTCATCGCCGTTGAGCATCTCTTCGCGATGCAGATTGGTGACCGGCACCTCGGCGGTCGGAATGAGAAAGAGATCGTCGACGCCGCAGTGATACATATCCTCTTCCAGTTTTGGCAACTGGCCGGTGCCAAACATCGCCTCGCGCTTGGTGACGAACGGTGGGAATATTTCCGTATAACCCTGCTTTTCGACATGAAGGTCAATCATGAAATTGATCAGCGATCTTTCCAGTTTGGCGCCCAGTCCTCGATAGCTGACAAAAAACGATCCGGACATACGCGAGGCGCGGGCGAAATCGATGAGGCCCAGTTTTTCCGCAATCTCATAGTGCGGCAGGGGCTTGAAATCCTGCTCAGCCGCTTCACCCCACGTCTTGATGACGAGATTTGCCCGTTCATCCCCCACCGGCACTGACTTGTGCGGAATATTGGGGATGCGAATGAGCAGCTGATAGATCTGATCTTCGATCTCCTTGAGCTCCTCATCTTTTTGCTTGATCGCATCGGAGAGCCGACGCATATCGGCAATAGCTGCCGCTGCATCTTTGCCGGCTTTTTTCATCTCCGCTATCTTTTGCGTCGCCTTGTTTTGTTCAGCTTTGGCCGATTCGACCTCGCCGATAGAGTTCCGTCGCTTGATGTCAAGATCGAGCAGCGCATCGACATCGGCCTTTTCTCTCTTGTTCGCAATCGCTTGCTTGACAAGATGCGCGTTCTCACGAATATACTTTAGATCCAGCATGTCCTTTCACCTTTTCAATTTATCTACAATGCCCTTCGTTCACAACCAGCGCCTTCCGCAACATATCACAAGAATCGTCCGCCGGAACAGAGCATGCCGCCCTCACTGTCCCTTAAAGCGCAGCATCACATAAATGGTATAAAACATGATGCGAAAATCCAGTCGTAACGAGATATTATCGATATAGTACAAATCGTAATCCAGTTTCTCCTTCACATCTTCGATGGTTGTATCATATTTGCCTTTCACCTGCGCCCAGCCTGTGACACCCGGCTTTACGCGCAGGCGACGAGTATAGAGAGGGAACTCGCGCTTGAGCTTGTCGACAAAATAGGGCCGCTCCGGTCGTGGACCGACGATACTCATGTCGCCATTCAGCACGTTGATCAACTGCGGAAACTCGTCGATACGAATCTTACGGATAACTCGTCCGATCCGCGTAATCCGAGGATCTGCTTTTCCTGCCCATACTGGTCCGGTATAGCGTTCGGCATCCTGAATCATGGAGCGAAATTTATAAACGACAAAGATCCGCCCGTTCTTGCCGACGCGTTTCTGTTTATAGAACACCGGGCCCGGGGAATCGATCTTGATCAAAAACGCAAAAAAGAGGAGACCAGGTGACAATGCGATCAGCCCGCACAGAGAAAACAGGATATCGATGAACCGTTTGATCTTTTTTTCCCACGGCGGCATCAATTCCGGGTGAATTTCTATGAGTGGAAATCCGTAAATCTGGTTGGTGCGCGCCTGGCCCAGCACAATGTTGTACAGGTCGGGCTCAATTTTGATTCTGACCGGCAACGCCTCGCACAGTCCGATCGTCTCAATGACTTTACGGTTCGACACCTTGTTCAGACAAAGGATGACCTCTTCAATATTGTTTTCCGCCACGATCGTGCTCAGGTTTTTAATCTGACCGAAAAGTGGTTTATTATCATGTTCGCCTCCCTGCTCTTTTTTCTCCAGAGAGACGAATCCGACAATTCGATAGCCAAGTGCCGGATACTTTTTCACCTTGTCGGCCAGCTCGCGCGCTTTATCGTGCCAACCGATGATCAAGGTGTTGCGTTGGCCGATGCCGGCCTGCAGCAATTTCCGCTGGATGGTGTGCAAAGAGATGCGTCCCGAACCAACCAAAAAAACCATCATGCCCCAATAGCTGAGGATGAGCATGCGACCGAGGGTTGGCATTGTCGCCAGATCATGCTCCGGCTCGAATGTCAAGATAAAAATGATAAGAACACCCAGGCTGACGGTCTTGAAGACGCCGATCAACTCATCGAAGCGGGATTTTATATACCAGGACTGATAGAGACCTGTGAAGAAAAAGATCAAGAGCCAGAAAAAGTAAAGGATCAACGAAATCAAGATGAGAAAAGGCCATTCCCTTTCCACGAACAGGTGCGCGGTCGTTCGCAGTTGCAGAAATCCCAAAAAAGCCGCATTGATTGTCAGCAGATCAATGCAAAGAAGTAAAATTTTCTCCATTTTTTTTGGCATTACGCAAGGCTCATTTTTTCATTTATCGCGGCTAAAAACTGGCGGACGATATGATCCCATGTATAGTTCTTCCTGACATATTCATAGGCCACTTCGGCCCTCGCCGCGCTCTTTTCTCTGTTGCGTAAAATCTCTTCAATCCTCGCTACCAGTTCGATGCCCGTATCAGCATAATAGATGAAATCCCGATCAATGATGTGCACCTCTTTCAGGCGAGTGCTGATGACAGGTTTTCGCAGGGCGATGTATTCGAAAAGCTTCATCGGACTGGCGCCATGCGAGACCGGCATATCTTTAAAGATATTCAGACAAACGTCCATGCGTTTGATATAGGACGGCACCTGATGAAACGGGACGCCGCCGGTCAAAACAACATTTGCGAGCCCCATTTTTTTAATCTTGCGCTCGACATCGTCATAATTTCGGCCGGCGCCGACCAGCAGAAAAGTGTATTGCCCCAATTGCTGCGCAGCGTGCAGAATGACATCAAAATCGATAAAGTATTCAAAAGAGCCAAGAAAACCGATGACCGGCTTTGTAAAGTGATGCGGGATCGCGTCCGGATCTGGCGTGAAATTCTTCAGATCGACGCCATTGGCAATGACCTTGACCTCGCTGATGCCATCCAGCGAATCGGCCAGGACATGCGAAACTGCGAAGGTCAGGTCAGCTCTCTTCGCCATGCCCTGCAGTAATTTCCGACCCAGCGACAGCAGCAGAGGATTCTGCAGAAAGCCCAATTCGAATTTGAGCATATCGATGTAATCATCCGCATAGTCGAAAATCTTTAAGCACGATGTTGCGCGCAGAATGGGATATTGAGACAGATTGTAAACCAGCAGCACGTCGATGTGAAATTCGCGGATCATACGTCGCACGGTTGCAACACACGCGAGGCTGTACAGTCCTTTTTTTATCAACTTGTGAAACGGATATTGATGCCGCCAGTGAAAGCCATTCAGGCCGAGATCGTGTAGATGAATATTGGGTGACAATCTGACGTCTATCTCCTGAAAGTTTGTCTCCCGCAAATGGCTCTTGGGCATCTGAATCACATGCACGGTGTGTCCCTGCTCTGCAATTGCGGATAAAATTCGCTGAAAGCGCGTCCAGTTGATGGCCTTCCATCTGGCCATGTAGGGAAATAAAAAATTCATAGCGCGCGTGCCTTGTGGCTAGAGTGGCTGAGTGAATCGGATAAAAACTGCACAATACGTTGCGCCGCTTTGCCATCGCCGTACGGATTTGTCGCCATGGCCATTTTTCGATAGGCCGCGTCATCCTGCAGCAGCAGCGCCACCTGATCGACGATCGATTGTCTCTCGGTGCCTATCAACCGTGCGACGCCGGCTTGAACGCCTTCAGGGCGTTCGGTCGTGCGCCGCAGCACCAGAACGGGTTTGCCGAATGACGGCGCTTCCTCCTGAATGCCGCCGGAATCTGTGAGAACAATATACGACTTTTTCATCACGGCGACGAGCTCGTGGTAGGCAAACGGAGCGACGAGATGTATGTGCTCGACTCCACCGAGTTGCTTATAGACCTCTTCCTGGACATGCGGATTCAAATGCACGGGATAGACAATCTCGATCTCGGGAAAAGCGGCGATGATCTCTTTCAGTGCCGCGCAAATATTCGCCAACGGTTCGCCAAAATTTTCTCGCCGATGGGCTGTGACCAGGATGAGTTTTTTGTCATTCGCGATATTCATCGGCAAAGGCGTCGAGGAATATTTTTTGTCTATGGCGAGCAGGGCGTCGACAATGGTATTGCCCGTTTTCATAATTTTGTCGACCGGCACACCTTCATGAAGCAAATTTTCAACCGCATGCTCCGTGGGAGCAAAGTGATAGGCTGCGATCGTGCTGATGAGTTTTCTATTCACTTCCTCCGGGAATGGATTATAAATATCATACGTCCGCAGGCCGGCCTCAACATGCCCGACAGGGATTTTCTGGTAAAAGCTCGCCAGCGCTGCAATGGCGGCGGTTGTCGTATCACCCTGAACGAGCACCACCTCGGGCTGAACTCGATGCAGCGCATCTGTGACGGCCAGCATGACGGCGGACGTCAGAGCGGGAAGGGTCTGATCCTCCTGCATCAGCTGCAGATCAATATCCGGCGTAATATCGAAAAGCGTCAGCATCTGATCCAGCATCTGGCGATGTTGGCTTGTGGTGCAGACGACCGCGTGCAGGCTGTTTTCCTGCCTCAACTCGTGAATGACCGGCGCCATTTTGATGGCTTCGGGACGGGTGCCGAAGATGGCCATGATGGTATTTATTTTTCGGATCAATTTCTTCTGCCCAGCTCTATTAAAACCATAATCTGCCGCCGTGACGCTTCAGATAGACGAGCGAACGACGAGTCAGGACCGACCGCTCACCGTTCTCAATGGTTGCGCGCATTTTCTGCCATCCATCGCGCACACCCTGGAGAAAGTAGCGAAAGGCGTGGCTGTGCAAAGAACGAACCGCCCAGACAGCCGTCCAGAGCGACAGATTGATGACCAAAAAACGCCATGGCAGGTGCCTGGATATGGTCCAAAATCGGTTTCGAATTGAATAATAGACATTTTTGCCGCTCGAATGGCGCCCTTTCGGCGATGCTTTATGCAGCACAACAATTGCCGGCACATATTTTATGCTATAATTATTCTGTACAAGTCGATAAGAGTATTCCAATTCCTCAGCACCATACTCCACATCGAGCAATGGACCAAGCTCCTCGACAACAGCCTTGCGCAGAGCGTGGCCTGCTCCGACGTAATAACTCACAAACATGTTCTCTGCATACCGCCGCACGTCCGGGTGAGGAAATTCCTGCGGAACGATCTTTTTCGTATAGAAATTACGAATCTGGAAAGCAGTGCAGGCCACCGCAGGATCCTGGCTAAATTCTGCACAGACTGTCTCCAGGACACCATCACTGGCTAATACAGCGTCATCATCCAGATAAAAAAGTATCGCACCCGCTGCGATGGAGGCGGCATAATTTCGCGCCCACACATAACCGCGATTCTCATTCTGCGCGAGATATTTTATACGAGAATCAGATGGCAACTCATCTTTTAAAGTCGAAGCCGGATTGTTATCGATGACGAGAATC
>RQOI01000551.1 GCA_003854995.1 Candidatus Zhuqueibacterota bacterium | reverse complement strand
CAGGGTGATGCCGGCGAGGTTGTGGCCTTTCAGTTGTCCCATATTGATGAGATATTTTGCTTCGCTGACGCAGGTCGGGACATAGGCAGGATTGCCGCCATCCGGTTCGAGAGTCAGTGGTTGCGAAAATATGATCTGCGCTGTCAAATTCCGTTGCACTTTGATGCGACCGTCGCCGCCCTCCCAATCAGCAAAGAGGACGGTTGGGTAGGCTGCCTTGCATTTGTCAAATATCTCTCTGGGGATGAAGCGCGTTGCGTCGAAAAAGGTAATATTTTCGGCTTTTACACCGGCATTTTCAACCAGTTGCTGCAGCATGGCGAAGGCACCCTGGGGAGAACTGTAATAGTTATTGCGATTACTGCCGTGCGTGTTGCAGGCATTCAGGTTTAATTTTATCGCGATTTTTTCACCGCTTTGATAGCTGACATCGCCATTGCCATGGGTGCTGTTGAAATGGCGAAAGAGCGCCTCCCAGGCGGCGGCATCACTCGGCGTGCCGGTGAGATCGCGCAGCGATTGCGACACCATGTCGTCGACAATGGCTTGATTTGTATATGCGTCATCGGACCAATAGCCGGCGCCGTCCCAGCTGGTGGCATCGGGATCATGCGCCCAGACGACCCGTCCGGGGAAAAGGCCTTTTGCAGCACCCATGGGAGAATTGGGCGCATCGATTGGCACAAAGGGATCGTCCCGAGCCAAGGCCGGCAAGGAGGGCGTCTGTAAAAAGCTGAAGCCAAGGAGGGCGACCAGGAGCAGAAGCGCAGTCACAGCCTGTGCAAATCGACGCGATGCAATGTGCTTTTTTAATTTCTTGCCCATCAAAATAGAGGAAGAGAGACCCGCCACCCATAGCACAAAGCCGGACGCCAGCGGGAAGGCGACGCGCTGACAGGGATAGGCGGCGCGACTCGGTTTTGGCATAACCCGCAGCAGAAACCAGACGAGAGAGATAAATCCGATGATCGGTAGAAGGTATTTTCGACTCTTTTTTTTAGCCGGCAGCGGATTTGATTGTTCGTTATTTCTGCGGTGTCGATGCATGAGGGGCACTCCACTAGTTGAAAAATAGTTACAGACGTCATTCTTCATATAAGATAATATAAGCTTAAAGATGATTCGAGCAAACTTTTATTGCAAAAAAGTTTTTGTTTTACGCTCATTGTATCTTACATTAACCTGTCATATCGATTCGCTCTTGTATCTACTACATACCATTGAAAATGAAAAAGGATATTTCTTTTACAAAACCTCGCATCCTGCACATCGCTCCAGCCAATATATCCGGCGTGCCGGGGCAGTTCGTGCAGACAGAACAGCAGCTGGGGTATGACAGCAGGCTGGTGACGCTATTCCCGGATCCGCGCCACTATTTTTCTGATATTTGTCTGAATCTCCCTTTCATCGATTTCGCTCCGACAAAATGGATGAAGAGGCTGGTCTCTGATCCGAAAAAGCTGGTCGTCCATAACAGAGCGCCGCAGCCGGAGTCCATTCCCATCGTCTGGCAAGCGCACTCTTTTTTTGAGCAAGTGCTTGTCGATGCGCGCGACCGTCTCTGGCAGCCGAAAATTCAGCGCGCCATCGCGCATTATCATCTCGACGAGTTCGACGTCTATCAGCTGGATGGTGGACTGGGATTGTATCGGCGTGCTGCTTTTATCCTGGAGATGAAGGCGCGGGGCAAGAAAATCATCAGCTGTTATACCGGCAGCGACCTGCGCACGCGCGGCGTCATCAAAGAAATTGATGACATTGCCGATCTCAATGTGACGGTCGAGTACGATCATCTGCGACTGCATCCGAATATCCGGCACGTCTTTTTCCCCTTTGATGCGAGTCGTTTTGCGCTGCACGAACATCACGACAATGCAAAGCCGGTGCGCATCGGCCATGCGCCGACGAACCGTGGCGCCAAAGGCAGCGACATCATCATTCCAATTTTGCAGGAATTAGCGCAAAAATACAACGTAGAGATTGAACTCATTGAGGGCCTGCCCTACCGCGAGGCGCTGGCTCGAAAGAGCAGATGCGACATCTTTGTCGACCAGATCGGCGACCTCGGCTATGGCATCAATTCGCTCGAAGCCATGGCCATGGGTATACCGGCTGCGTCCTGTGTGGCGCCAGGTTTTGCGGCGATGTATCCGGAGCATGCCCTTGTGGAGGTGGATGCCGCCACCTTGGCGGCAAAGCTCGCGCCGCTCATCCATGATGCCGCGTTGCGGCGACGCATCGGCGAGCGTGGCAGAACCTGGGTGCTGGAAAATCATGATGCCGTCCAGGTGGTGCAAAAGATCCATGCGTTCGCCGGGATTGCCTGAGATTTATCGTGCCGGCAAGCGACAAGGTTATAGAGACTATTTCGTGTGAAAGAATGCGGCACTCTATGGCCCTGATGTGATGCCGTGAACATTTTGCTCGCGACCGAAAGCTGCACCGCCTACTCATCGCTGTCGCTATTTGCGCACGGTCATCACTCGACTGTCGACGAATTCTCCGGCCGTGATTTGATAGATGTAGGCGCCAGAGGAGAGTGCGCCGGCGTCGAAGGAGAGATGGTGCGTGCCGGCGTGGCGTCTTTCATCCAGCAGGACCTTGAGGCGCTGTCCGCGAATATTGAACAACTCTATTTTGACGTCCTGAGCTTGCAACAGACGAAAAGAGATCGTTGTGCTGGGATTGAAGGGATTCGGATAGTTCTGATAGAGCTCAAAGGCTAAAATCGGATCATCCAGCTTGTCTGTCACCTGCATCGGCTGCGGATTGGTCTCTTTACTCTGGGCGAACACCCACGGAAAGAGATACGGATAGTCATACGATTGTGCCCACATCACATGGGCGGCGCCTTTCCATTCCGTATAGAGCAACCGCGCGCCGTTGGCGACGGCCGCTGCGATTTCGTCGTCGGACAGGCCGGTGCAGTCGCCTTCTCTGCAGTGCGTATAGACGGCGGTGAGTCCCTGATGTTCGAATGCCGTGACCATCTGGCGCGACGCGGTCACCGGCACAGTATTATCAACTTGACCGTGAAAAATCCACATGGGGATGTGCTTCATCTGCAAGGCGCGCGTCGAATCGCCGCCGCCGCTCATCGGCACGGCTGCCGCAAATTTCCTCGGATAACGCGCGAGGATATCCCACGTCCCCTGTCCGCCCATGGACAGGCCGGTGATGTAGAGGCGATTCGTATCGACCGGGAATTCCTCGATCAATGAATCGATGAGATCCATCACAGCCAGCACCTCATTGCTGACCGGCACCTGCGAGATGCGATGGAATCCCGGCGCCCAGTCGGCATCGACCCAGCGGTTATCTGCCGGGCATTGCGGCGCCACGACAAAGCAGGGATATTTTTTCTGATTGGCGCTGTCCGCCCAGCTCGTCGCCAGGCGATGGACATTGATGTGGCTCTGATTGTCCGAGCCGCACTCGCCGACGCCATGCAGGGCGAGGACGAGCGGATAGGAGCGCGTCGAATCGTAAAAGTCGGGTTGACAGAGGCGATAGGGCAGGGTGGCGCCGGCAAAGGTGTGCTGGCGCCTGGCGAATTTATCCACTGTTTTCACATAGCCCGGCATCTCTTCGGTGGTCACCCAGATCGAATCAAGTCGTATCGTCACGTTGTCGAGTCCGCCCAGGACAAACTCGAGGCGATTGTTGGCCGTGACGCCACATTTGAAGGTATAAGGGCCGTAGTGGCGCGGTTTGTCGCCGAGCTCGACGGCTTCTGTCGACCAGAATGTCCGATTCAGGATGTCGGTTTCCTGAAAGCGAGCCTGAATGGAGTGGGGTGTATCGGCCATGGCCATGAAGCTGATGGTGTACAGGGTGCCCTCGACCAGCGACAGGCTTTGATAGGCGAGCACATCTGTCCTGGCGCCGCCTTTGTTGATTTTGATGCGGCACGAGGCGGAATCCGACAACAGCGAGTCGGTCGGAAAGTCAACTTCAATCGCAGCGTCATTATAGTTCCTGATGCTCCAGGAGCGGCGGCCTTGGTCGAATTCGCCGTTGCGGATTTGGTTTTCCTGGCTAAAGAGGGCAGCGGCAATGAACAAAAAAAGCACGAATGATCTCATTGAGAGCCTCATCGGATGATCCTTCATCTTGAATATTTCGAACCTGAAAAATTCACTCATACGAAGAATAAGAGTTTATGAAACGAAATATTAATATTCAAGCGGGAAATGTCAGTCGAACAGGATATTTACAAAAAGGTACAATTGATTATATTGCGGAAAAGCGGGATTTTGTGAGAACATGGCGTAAAGAAACAGTTTTTTACTGTAATTCGAAATGCCAAGGCCGTTATAAGAATGGTATTGTGATTGCGTTCGCGTGTAGAACAGGCGTAATCCTTTGTGCAGGCGGACATAGATGCCGCGTTGGATGTAGGGCGGCTGTTCGCGATAAAAGAGACTGTATCGCCCGCCTCGCAGATAGAGCATGTAATAGCGATCGGTCAGCGTCATGGTCCTGAAATAAAACTGGGCTTTGAGCGGTCGCAGCGGATAGCTGATATTGACGCCGTATAGGTTCGGATAGATGAAGCGTATATTTTTTTTCGACAGCTGCTTGCGCGTCTGCCGGAACAGCTCCTGCGCCACGCCGCCGGCGATGGCCAGACCAAACATCCTGTTTTTCACATCCTCTGGGAATTGGTTGGCTTGAATGAAAACATCCTCCAGGGCGCCGATCGAATTGATATAACGGCCCTGCGCATAATAGGATAAGCGCGCCATATTCGATTTCACCATATATTCTGTCATGGTCAAGTTCAGCGCTTTTGGCCTGGGCGCAGTTGCGGGACGGTAGAATCGGAGGCTATCCGGCAGGGCAACCGACTCTTTGGTGCTATCCTCTTCGACCACTACCGGCAGATCTTGCGCTGCCATTCGAAAAGCAAAGAGCGCGAGCAAGAGTAAAATTTTCGCCAATAAAGCCATGACTCGTCTGCGGTTCACTCCATTCTTCATCGCTGATATCTGTATAATATAAACAACTAAAAATGCGCAAAGCGTTCAATAAATTTCCGACAGCGTCCGCGCCTGCGGCAACTTTTTCTTGACATTCCAGTGCCTTTTGGCTATATTTGTATTTGTGGTCAATAATTTAGCCTACCTGCCGAGGTGGTGAAATAGGTAGACGCACTGGACTCAAAATCCAGCGTTCGCAAGAACATGCGGGTTCGATTCCCGCCCTCGGCACGAAAAAAAGAAGAGTGAAGAGCCCTCGGTCGAGGGCTTTATTATTTGGGGCTGTTCGCGGTGGTCAATCTTGATTGAATATGGGAATCTGCCACTCACGGTTACTGCTGGCTGTGCAAAAGTGTGAATGAATAATAAAGCTCGATAAATCTAAAATAATGTTGTAAATTTTCTTTTCATTCGGCTCCACTATGCTGTGATCATCAAGAGTGGGAGGTATCAACCATGATGCTCAACCGGTTTACGCGCTTTCTATTCCATTTTCAAAGCGAGTCCCCGTCAATTGCCCTGATGACTCTTTGCTTGCTCATCTTGGCGACAAAATCATTCTCGCAAATGGCAAATGGTCATGATAAATACCTCGGCAATGCATCCGACCCGCCAATACCTGCAAGCTACTCTTCCTACTGGAACCAGCTCACTCCCGGCAATGCCGGCAAATGGGGTTCGGTTGAATCGACGCGGGATGTATATAACTGGGCTCCTCTCGATCAGGCTTATGATTATGCTATGGCGAGAGGCTTTGCGTTCAAGCATCACATTTTGGTGCAAGGCTCGCAGCAGCCGGGATGGATGACGGCTCTGGATTCGACCACACAGCTTGCAGAAATAGAGGAGTGGTTCAGCCTTGTGGGAGAACGGTATCCTGATTTGACGCTCGCCGATGTCGTCGGTGAAGTGATCAGTCATCCGCCGTCTTATAAAAAGGGACTGGGTGGCGATGGGACAACAGGATGGGACTGGGTCATTAAGGCTTTTCAGCTCGCAAGACAACACCTTCCCGCAAAAACAAAATTACTTCTCATTGAAGCAAATATCATAAATGGCGGTCCCAATTTTGACCAGTTCATTCAAATCGTTCATCTGCTGAAAGAGAAAAGCCTGATTGATGGCATCGGATTGGTTGCGCATAACCTGGAGAACATTGATACAAATATCATCCGCAACAGCCTGAATCAATTGACAGCAACCGGTGTGGATATTTACATTCATAGTCTTGATATTGGCAGTGCAGATGATGCGCAACAATTGGCGTTATACCAGGAAAAATTTCCCGTGCTATGGGAACATCAGGGAGTGAAGGGCATTACTCTCTGGGGATACATTCAGAACCAAACGTACCAGCCGAATGGATATTTGCTCCGGTCCGATGGAACTGAACGACCGGCATTGGCATGGCTGCGAAACTATTTGACATTTCCCGGAACATATCGCTCAT
>RQOI01000550.1 GCA_003854995.1 Candidatus Zhuqueibacterota bacterium | reverse complement strand
AATAAAACACGATGTTGTCACCTTGTAGTACAGAGGATGTAAGATAATCTGATTTTATAGAATGAGCCTCGACTGTCCTGAGCTCTGCAGTCGCGCCAGCCGCTGCTGCACCTCATCCGGCAGCGCCATGCCGGCATCCGCATCGTGCCAGTAGTGCAGGAAGCATTCGCATGCTGCAATCGCTTCCGCAATCTTGCCCTGTTTTTCATAGATTTCGCCGAGCAAGGCGATCGCTTTGCTGTAGAAAAGCGGCGTCTGGGCGAACATGAGCACCCGTTTGGTGTACAGGGCGCGCAGGCTAAAGTCAGCCGCGCGCTCATAATCGCCCGTCTGCAGCAGCAGTTTTGCCAGCTCGTATTTGGGCTCGATCATAAGGCCGAGGAAGGGCCGGTCATCGCGCTGCAGGAGGGAGACGAGTTTGTCAATTGCCGCATCCGTCTGCTTGCACGCGAGCTCGTATTTTGATTCCAGAAAAAGCTTGTCCGATTGCGAGATGAGGCTTGCTTTGCCCTGCAGGATGGTCATTGCCCGTTCGTGCTCGCCTTTCTGCAAGGCGACCATAAAGTCATCGATGACGAAAAATGGCGTCTCGAGAAGCGCGGGTGAATGCCGCTGCGAATAGAGACGCGCGGCCGCGAGCTCGCGTTCAGCCTGGTCGGCGCGGCCGAGCTCGCGGAAGAGCAGGCAGCGATGCAGGTGCGTCCAGGCGACGCCGCAGGCAAAATCGGCTTCGCGATACAGGGTGTTGGCGATAGCGAGGTGCTGCAGCGCATACGTGTAACGGCCGGTGAAAACATAGAAATGCGCCAGATACTCGTACATGGGCGCGCGCTCGACGGGCTGCAGCGCCAGAAGCAGGTGATTCTTCAGGATGCGCTCGGCTGCGCTCACCTGCTCGTTCAACAGATAAGCCTCTGCCAGGGCAATGATGGCGTCTTTATTCTGCGGATCGCGCTCGACCGCGACCTCGAGGGTGGCGATCGCCTCGTTGACATGGCCCATGTAATGGTGCACGGCGCCGACCTGCTCATAAGCGACGCCGAGTCCAATGTCATCATGGCTGTCCAGCAGCGTCCGCAGGCGCAAATCCGCATAATAGAGCGCACTGTCGAATTCAGCCTGCCAGATATACATATCCGCTACGTTGGCGAGCGCGGCAATGTGCGTCGAGTCAATTTTCAGCACGTTCCTGGTGGCGGCAATGGCGTCGGCAAAATTGCGCTGTTGCTCGAATGCCAGCGCCTGGCCGATATGGCCGTCGATGAAATCGGGGAATGCGCGCGTCAATTGCGTAAAGCTCGCCAGCATCTCGTCCTTCTTGTCGAGCAGATAGTAAGAATAGCCATCGACGAGCAGTTTTTCCGGCTCGGATAATTTATTTTGATGACGTTTTGCCTTTTGCAGGCACAGGCTGGCCTCTTCGGGGCGCTCGTTCCAGCGCAGCAGCACGCCCAGCAAGGCATAGGCGTATGCAAAGGTCGTGTCATTGTCCACGGCCAACTGCAGGTTGTTGATGGCGACATGATCCGCATAGCGCCACCACGCATCTCGACCGGCTAAAAAATAGGCGCAGGCAGCCGGCGATGTCGTCGTCACGTCAGGGCAGCTTTCGGGCGCCTGCAACTGGGCGAAAAACGGCCGAACCTTGAGGGTCAGAATGGCAACGACGAGCAGGACGAAAATCGCGCCCGCGCCGAGCAGCCAGGTCGGCACGCTGAATTTACGGCGGACAGCGCCTTCTGTTGGAAAGATAGCTGTTGGGCGCACTTTAATGCGCGATTTGAGAACGCGGACGTCCTCGCGCATCTGGGCTGCGGACTGGTAGCGATCCTGCGGATTGCTTTGCAGGCATTTGCGGATGAGTGGGCGCCAGCGGGCCGGCAAATTGGCTGCATGCTTTAATGCTGCGGGCGCATCGGTTGTGGCGATGCGCTCGAGCTCGCTGATCTGGCTGGCGGATTCGATCAGCTTGTGTCCGGTCAACAATTCGACCAGCGTGACGCCCAGAGAAAAAATATCGGAACGATGGTCGACCGGCTCGCGTCGCACTTGTTCGGGTGACATGTAGGCCGCTGTTCCCATGATGCCGGTGTAGGCGGTGGTGAAAAGATCGAGCCCAAACAGCTCGCCTGACAGGGTCTGGTCTGGTCCGGACACGGTCTTTTTCGCCGCTTCCGAGGCCAGGCGCGCCACACCAAAATCGGTGATTTTGACCATGGTCGGATTTGTGCCGATCAGAATGTTGTCCGGTTTGATATCCAGATGCAGGATGCCGGCGCTGTGCGCCATATCGAGCGCTGAACAGACCTGATCCGTGACCCACTGCACATCCCATTCTGAGAGCAGGCCATGCGAGAGCAGCAGCTCGGCCAGCGTCGGGCCGTCGACGTATTCCATGGCGATGAAGCGATGACTCGCATCTTCGCCGATCTCATAAATGGTGCAGATATTGGGATGATTTATTTTCGAAGCGGCGATCGCCTCGACGCGGAAATGGTGCAGGGCCTTTTCATCTCGCACCAGGGCAGGGGAGAGCAGCTTGAGCGCGACGATGCGCTGCAGATCGGTGTCCAGGGCCTTGTAAACGCGCCCCATACCGCCCTCGCCTCGCTTTGCCAGAATGCGAAATTGACATATCGTTGAATTTAACAGAGGATCTTCCATCCGCTCCATACCGTCAGCATCGTCTCAGTTAACTCCCTGTCAACGATATAAAGGTAGGAAATTTTTCAAAAAAATGCGAGTAAAATTAAAGAAAGAAACCCGCACCCCCTCCCCACGGGTTCCCTTTGCATCATGGTGTCTCGCCCCTGCAGCAGAATGGCTTCCCTCGTAGAGCTCTCGCCCCCCGTGCGGGCTGTTTCACCACAAGAGAGCTCATTCATTTGTCGTGCCGCAAGGGACAAATATCGTGCCAATAAGCAGGCAGCATATGAACAAGGGTGTTAGCAATTGATTATATTTGAGATAAGAGCTGCAAGTCAGCCCGGTTCCACTAGGTGAGTTTCAGGGTATATCGTGGTAAATATACCATGCATTGGTAAGTTTACCCTTTTGACGGTTTAAAGGCGGATGCAATGATGTTGTATTTTTTCATCTTTTGATAGAAATTCTTGGCGTCCATGCCCGAGCTGCGCGCCGCCTGTGCCACATTGCCACGAGATCGCTGCAGCGCGGTGCGGAGGTAACTGATTTCAAAGTCGCGAACAAATTTTCTCTTCTCAGCGGCAAAGGCGCCGAATTTTATTACCGGCCGCTGATTTTGCATATTCGGCGGCAGGTGGACGGGCAGCACGGCGTCGCCGCGACACAGCACTGCGGCGCGCTGCATGGCATTCTCCAGTTCGCGGACGTTGCCGGGAAAATCGTAGGACAGCAAGATCTGCTGCGTCTCGTTAGCCAAAGTCAAGTCTGGTTTGCCAAACTTTTTCAGAAAATGCATGGCCAGCAAAAGGATGTCCTCTTTTCTTTCCTTGAGCGAGGGCAAATCAATGGTAATGGCATTGAGGCGATAGAAGAGATCCTCGCGAAATTTGCCTTTTTTGACCAGCCGCGCCAGTTTCACATTGGTGGCCGCTAAAACGCGAACAGTGCAGTGCTTCAGGTCAGTGCTGCCGACCGGCGAGAATTCGCCGCTCTGCAGCACCCGCAACAGCTTGACCTGCAGCGCCGGACTCATCTCGCTGATTTCGTCAAAAAAGATAGTGCCGCCATCAGCGGTCTCGAACCAGCCCTTTTTATCCTGCACAGCATCAGTGAAAGCGCCTTTCACGTGGCCAAAGAGCTCACTCTCCAGCAACGTCTCCGGCAGAGCACCGCAGTTCAACGAAACGAAGCGCTGCTCGCTTCGACCGCTGTTTTGATGCAGCGCCAGCGCGACCAGTTCCTTGCCTGTGCCGCTCGCACCCTGGATGAGCACGGTCACGTTGCTGTCAGCCACCTGATCGATGAGGCTCAAAATCTTTGTCAGCTTTGGACTGTTGCCGATGATTTCACCATAGTTCTGCCGGTCAATGATTTGTTTCTGCAGGCGCTCGAGATCGCGTATGAGCTCTATGTTGTGAAAAAGCGCGTACAGGTGACTCGCGATGAATTGCACGCATTCGTACAGAGATTGGCATTTGTCTTCATGAAAGATGCCCTGAATCTTTCTGTTATCCGCATAGAATACGCCGATGAGCTGATCATTGTAGACGATCGGCACGCAGAGGACAGATAGCAATTTAAAGCTCAGGACGCTGTGAGAGGCTTTGGTTGCGTCTTCCTGCAGGGCATTCTTGATGCACATCGGTGTGCGCGTCGCTCGCACCTTGTTGATGACGCTCCAGCTCACCTCAAAACTGGGCTCGATGATATCGTCTTGCGCCAGATTGCGGCCTTTTTGAAAGACGACTTGTCCCGTTCGATCGAATATGAGGATGAGACTGCGTTCGGCGCCGGTGTATTTGTTCAGGTCATCCAGGATATCCTGCAGGACATTTTCAAAGCTGGCATTCGGTTTGATGTGGCCGGCCATTTCCGCCAGCATGCGGAAATGGAGAAAAGCGGCATAGAACTCTTCCAGCGTCCCCTCGAACGCTTCGGTCTTGATTCTGCCTCTCTTCACTTTGATGTGCGGCTTTTTCTGCATGGGGAACCTCCTGACGCTCAAGTGATAGGCAAATTATAGCAAAAATGCAAGCTAAAAAATGGACGATTT
>RQOI01000549.1 GCA_003854995.1 Candidatus Zhuqueibacterota bacterium | reverse complement strand
CACCGCGGCATCACCATCCTGGTATCGACGCCCTATATGGACGAAGCTGGATTGTGCGACCGAGTCGCGCTCCTGCAGAATGGCCAGATATTGTCCATCGATGCACCTCGGCAGATTGTCGCGCGTTTTGATAAAAAGCTCTGGGCGGTGCAGAGCGACAGCAAATATATCCTCATTGAAAACCTGCGGCGTTGCCCCAACATCGAATCCGCTTTTGCTTTTGGCGATGCGGTGCACATCACTGCGATCAACGACGAGCTCGATGAAGCAGCGCTCGTCCGTTTTCTGTCCGATCGAATGAGCGGAGAGATCCGCGTCACCGCGATCAGGCCGAACATCGAGGATTGTTTTTTACGCCTGATGCGGAGATCATGATGCAGCAGACACCGGTCATCTTTGTCAGACATCTGGTGAAAAAGTTCGGCGCATTTGTGGCGAATGACGATTTGAACTTTGATGTCTACAAGGGCGAAGTCTTTGGTTTCCTCGGCGCAAACGGCGCCGGCAAAACCACGGCCATGCGCATCTTGTGCGGCCTGTCCAAACCCACCTCCGGCGAGCTGCGCGTGGCCGGCCTGGACGTATACAGACAGGCCGAAGCCATAAAAAAACGCATCGGCTATATGAGCCAGAAATTTTCATTATACAAAGATCTCACAGTCATTGAGAATATGCGCCTTTACGGCGGCATCTACGGTTTGTCATCGCACAACTTGAAAAGTCGGATCGACCAGTTGCTCGGCCAGCTCGATCTGCACGCGCAACGACAGACCCTCATCGCCGATCTGCCATTGGGCTGGCGGCAAAAGCTCGCCTTCTCGGTGGCCATTCTGCACCTCCCCTCCATCGTGTTTCTGGATGAGCCCACTGCCGGCGTCGATCCCGTCACCCGACGGCAATTCTGGGAGCTGATTTATAAAGCCGCGTACGACGGCATCACGGTTTTTGTCACGACCCATTATATGGATGAGGCCGAGTATTGCGACCGGGTGTGCATCATGAGCGAAGGCAAGATCGTCGCCGTGGACAAACCGAATAAATTG
>RQOI01000548.1 GCA_003854995.1 Candidatus Zhuqueibacterota bacterium | reverse complement strand
AGCGCTCACACAGAGAGCGCACTCCAAAATAGTACTCGAAATCAGTCGGCCGGCGCATATAATGCTGTAAAATATGAGATTATCCTTTATTTTGCTGATTTGATGAAGCAATCATATTAAATTTTTGACTATTAGCTTTCAGACGGAGGTGCACTATGCTATCTATAAAATTATTGATGCGAAAGAAAGCTGCAGCGATCTATACGCTCCCTCAAGATTTACACCCGGCTTGTTGGAGAATTGTCATTGTTGTTCATCCTGGCTGTCCATGTTTCAGAGATACGCGGCCAAACGCAATGGACCCATTATTTCTGTAGTCCGGTATTGGAAGTGGGTCCATCGGGAGCGTGGGATGCCGCGTGGGTTGAACCCATGTCTGTTCTTTATGATGGCAGCCAATATCGACTGTGGTATTTATCCTACGCATGGGATGGTGAATTCATTGGCGCCGGCTCCGTTCTGCTCATCGACGACACCTTTTACCTCTGGTTCTATGGCCAAAACAGCGCCATCCAAAAATCGGGAATTGGCCTTGCGACATCGAGTGACGGCATGCATTGGACAGAATATGAAAATAATCCGGTTTACATTCCAAATGATCCCGGCGATTGGGATGACGCCGCCGCCGGAGTGAGCCCTTGTGTGCTGTTTGACGGTGAGCGCTATCACTTGTGGTATGAGGCCACCAACGGGCAGGCTGCACCGGGCTCTCAACAGCCTATGTGGCAAATTGGCTGCGCCTTTTCTGACGACGGCATCGTCTGGACGGCGTGAAGTGGAATAAATATGCGGGCAATCCGGTGCTGTCGCCATGTCCGGTCGGGAGCTGGAATTTAATCGGATTGCTGCAACCGCTTGTCCTTTATGATGAATCAACGACGATGTTCAAAATGTGGTATTGTGGTGGAGCACTTTCCGATGGCAATATTTCAGCTGAAATCGGCTATGCCACGGCGCCGGATCTCACGGTCAGTGTACAAAATCGGCATGACGCGAGCAAGGCGGAAGTTTTCACGTTACATCCCAATTATCCCAATCCCTTTAATCCGACTACAATGATTTCATACAGTCTGTACCGGGAAACCGAATGTACGCTGGTGATTTATGATATACTTGGAAAAAAGATAAAGACATTCGGCAATGAAAAAAGCGGAATCGGT
>RQOI01000006.1 GCA_003854995.1 Candidatus Zhuqueibacterota bacterium | reverse complement strand
ACAATCACCCATCTTTATTTTCGGAGGTTTGATGAAAAATCTAATTGTGATTTGTCTCGTCATTTTTGCGATGGTGGCCTGCGCGCAGGAGACGCCGAGCAATGGCTGGATCAGCCTGTTCGACGGTGAAACGCTGAACGGCTGGAAATTCAGCGAAGACGCCGGTACGTTTTCAGTGCAAGACAGTCTGATCGTCGTGCACGGCAAACGCAGCCACCTCTTCTATGTGGGAGATGGTGATGTGAGCTGGACAAATTTTGAATTCAAAGCGGACGTCATGACAGAGACCGGCGCCAATTCGGGAATCTATTTCCACACCGAATTCCAGCAAGACGGCTGGCCGGCAAAAGGTTACGAAGTGCAGGTGAATAATTCTCACTCCGACTGGCGGCGCACCGGCAGCCTGTACAACATCGTCGATGTGAAAGAATCACAGGCCAAAGATAATGAATGGTTCACCGAGCACATCATCGTCAAGGGCAAACAGATCATCGTCAACGTGAACGGCGTCCAGGTGATTGACTATACCGAGCCTGAGGATGTCAATTACGACGGCATGCCCGGTCGCAGGATCAGCAGCGGCACCTTCTGTCTGCAGGGACACGATCCCAAAAGCGTCGTCTATTTCAAGAATATCATGGTCAGGCCGCTGCCGGAATAGATTCCTTTATATTCCATCATGTTATCATCTCTTCTATCCAAGCGAATAAAGGAAAAGGCTCTGAGCCTCGGCTTTTTTCGCACTGGCATTGCCAGAGCAGAGCTACTGGATGCGGCGCACCTGGACGAGTGGCTGGCGCGAGGCTATCATGGCAATATGCAGTATATGCAGCAGCGCCGTGATCTGGCACTCAATCCGACGGCGCTCCTGGCTGACGCCCGGTCGATCATCGTCTGCGCGATGAATTATTATACGCCATACGACTCGACGACCGCGCCGGGAAGAGGCCGCATCTCGCGCTATGGCTGGGGAGATGACTATCACGAGGTGCTCCGGCCGCGTCTGGGGGCGCTGCTCGCATACATTCAGGACATTATCCCGCACGCGCAGGGTCGCGTCTTTGTCGATTCCGGACCGCTGATGGAAAAGGCGTGGGCTGTTCGCGCCGGCATCGGCTGGCAGGGCAAGCATTCGATCGTCATCACGCGCGACCATGGTTCCTGGTTTTTCATCGGCGCCATCATCGTCGATGTCGAGCTGAGCTATGATGTGCCGTTCAGCGCCGATCACTGCGGCGGCTGCAGAAAATGCATCGAGGCCTGTCCGACGCGCGCCATCGCAGAGCCGTACGTGGTCGATGCTCAAAGATGCATTTCTTATTTGACCGTTGAACTGAAACACGACAAGCCATACCCGGAGGCGCTGAAAGCCAGGGTCGGCCTGCAGATTTTTGGCTGCGACATCTGCCAGAATGTCTGCCCCTGGAACCGCTTTGCCAAGTCGACGAATGAGCCGGCGTTTCAGCCCTACCCGCAGCACATCGACCCCGACCTCGGCGATCTCCTCCGTATGACCCGAGAAGAATTTCAACAAAAGTATCGACACAGCCCGATCAAAAGAACAAAGCTGGAAGGACTGCAACGGAATGTGCGGATGGCGCTGGAAAAAAGTGTTGAACGTTGAGAAGAGACAATGCAAAACAATCAATTAGAAACAGCGTGCTGGAACTGCTCTTTTCATGAGCTCGACAACGACTCTTTTCTGGGCAGATGCGCCTATTTCAAGACCAAAGGATTGCCGGCCAAAGAGATACCGCCAGAGATCGTCGATAAAGGGTGCAGCCATTTCCAGCCAAAAAAGGCTCTATAACGGTTCGAGTGGGCGATAATTTATTAAACCACAGAGGACGCCAAGATCACAGAGATATATAAAATAGAGTACTCATCAGCCCTTTT
>RQOI01000547.1 GCA_003854995.1 Candidatus Zhuqueibacterota bacterium | reverse complement strand
CCGATGATGCACCCAAAACGAACCTGAGGAAATTTGCCACCCGCGTGATGAACATGATCGAAAGGTGGAAAGATTTTTACGGCAAACGTCTCAACTGGTCATTGCATCACAGAAAAACCGTCGTCCTCACAGCGTTCGGTCTCTTCGTCCTCTCCATCCTCCTGCTGACCTCACTCGGCGGTGAATTCCTGCCCGAGGGGGACGACAACTTTATGACGATCGCCGTCGACCGTTCGCCTGGCGTCAGTCTGGAACAGATGGAACAAACCATGCGACAAATCAACGCTATTCTCGAGGAGGAGGTGCCGGAAGGCGAGTTCACCTACGCCAATTTCGGCCAGGGTGAGGGGATCATGGCGTTCTTTTCATCGCGATCTGCTGCCGAGGGCGATATCAGCGTTCGGCTGAAAAGCTTAAAGGATCGTGATCGTAATGAAGATGACATAAAAGCGGCGCTGCGAGATAAATTTGCAAAAATCCCGGATGCGACCATCACATTCTCGGACAGAGGCCAGGCGGCGATGTCGGGTGGCGGCGACATTGTCGTGATGGTCATCGGGCACGATTTGAATGTGGCGCAAGCGATTGCCAATGACATTCAAAAAAAGTTAGAAAAGATCGACGGCATCATATCCACGGAAAGCAGTGCCAAGGAAGCGCGGCCTGAGCTGCGCATCAATCTCGATCGCAACAGGATTGCCGACCTTGGCCTGAGCACCGCACAAGTGGGTCAGACCGTCAGCAGCAGTGTCCTTGGCAGCGTGGTGACGCGATATCGTGAAGGCGGTGACGAATATGATGTTCGCGTCCAACTTGCTGAAGATGCGCGCAAAAGCAAGGAGGATATCGAGAATATTCTGGTGATGACGCCGACCGGTCGGCAAATTCCGCTGCGCGCCATTGCAACGATCGACTATGACAAATCGCCGCAGGAAATCACCCGCGAAGACCAGGAACGGTTTGTGAGCATCAATATCGACCTCGAAAAGAGCAACCAGTTACGAGCGATCACTGCACAGGTGGAAGAAATACTCGAAGAAACGCCGCTGCCGACCGACTATCGCTACGAAATAAGCGGAACCGCTGAAGATATGCAGGAATCTTTCATGTATCTTGGCGTGGCTTTCCTGGTCGCCATTCTCCTGGTTTACATGGTTATGGCCTCGCAATTTGAATCTTTTGTCGATCCATTCATCATTTTGTTCACAGTTCCCCTGGCACTGATTGGCGTGTCATTCAGCCTGTTCATCACTGGCACGTCTCTCAGCGTCATGGCGCTCGTCGGTCTCGTCATGTTGGTGGGCATTGTGGTGAACAATGGCATCGTGCTCATTGATTACATCAATCAACTGCGCGATCGCGGCTATGGCCTGTTTGATTCGATCATTGAGGCTGGCCGTATCCGTATGCGTCCTGTGTTGATGACCGCTTCCACGACGATTTTAGCCATGCTCCCCCTGGCCCTTGGGCTCGGCGAAAGCGGCGAGTCCTGGGCGCCCATGGCGCGATCCGTCATGGGCGGCCTGATCGTGGGTACGATACTCACATTGATCATCGTGCCGGTCATTTACGCCAGCCTGGAGCTGGGAGCAGAAAAACGGAAAGCAAGAAGAGTCGCGCACAAGCGCGCCAAGATGCAGCGCAAAGCAGCGCCGCACACGGCATAAAAAAAGAGGCACCGAAAACAGCTGGTCGAAACCGCCGAGGGCTTGGCACGGCCCTTGGCCGTAACCAAAAATATCCAAACCACCGAGGGCACAGAGACCGCCGAGAAAATAGATGAAAAAAAGCAAGTTTATCACGTTCACTCTAGGCACCATTGTGGAAGAAAAGAACGTCTGTTTTTCCTCTGTGAACTCGG
>RQOI01000081.1 GCA_003854995.1 Candidatus Zhuqueibacterota bacterium | reverse complement strand
TTGACATTGCCGAGAGAGTCTGTTTCGACATAACGTCCCTCGAGGCGGGCGATATCATCTTGCAGCTCTTTCAGCGTCCGGATGTTATCGGAGCGCTCCTGGGCAACCGGGGCGATGAGTGAACTGGAGAATTCACTTCGAACAAGGTCATAATTTTCCCTCGCTTTTTGCAGGTCACCGACGATATATTCCTGAATCTCTCCCAGGGCAAAATAGGAACGCGCCGAAGCGTCTGTGCGTTTGTGTTCCTCGATGATGTTTTCGTACCATTTGATCGCCTCAGATAATTTGCCATCCAGTTGAAGATTGGTCGCCAGTTCGAGCTTGATTCTGGGAATTCGTTTTTCATCAAATTCTTTGGCAAGAGCGGTTTTAAAATTTTTGACCGCCTTGTCATATTCGCCGTTCATGCTCAAAGCCTGTCCCAGCTTGAACATCGCCTGTAATAAAAAATCCTCATTCGGCGCTGCCTTGACCGCGCGACGCAAAACGTCCGGCGCTTCTTCATATCGTTTCAACCGTATGAGACAGTCGCCGAGACGGTATTGCGCCATTGCTTTGATCAGCTTATCATCAGCCGATCTGGCTGAGCTCTGAAAATTCTCAGCAGCCAGTTCATAATTCTGTTTTTTAAAATAAAGTCCGCCGAGTTCATATTTCGCTTCTTCGCGGATATCCTTGGGAACTTTGGCGTCATCCGTGAGCCGGCGCAGCTCTTCCTCTGCCGTATCATATTCCTCCAGGCCGATATAGGTGCGCGCTTTCAGCAGCAGAGTTTCAGGGATAAAGTCGCTGTCCGGATAGAGCTGCAGGATTTCATCAAATTTGCGCATGGCCTTTTTAAAATCGCGGCGGTAGTAAAAGCATTTGCCCAAAAGCATGAGCGCGTCATCCACCCAGCGGCTTTCCGGATAGTATTCGAGAACGCGAGAAGCTCGCTCGATGGCCTGCTGATAGTTTTGCATTTCCTGCTGCGACGCTCTGTTCTTGGTGTCAGCGCTCGATTGGCCCAGTTTTTTCAGCTGCTCTTCTTCCTCGGGTGACAGCTCGACGACCTGGGTCTTTTCCCGCTTTTTGCGATCGTTTTCCGCCTCTTTATAGAATTTCCTCGCATTATGAAAGGTGTTATAATAGGCGCACTCTGTGGTCAGCAGCACCAGCAGCAAGAGAGGGATTGTGGAGGAGATACGTCGCATCGAATTCTTAGACTTGGATCATACTTTCTGTTCAGCGCAAGGATCAACTATTGAATGGATGATATTCAATAAAGTTCCACCGATTCGACGATCATGAAAAAATAAGGACTTCGTGTGGGTGAATTTTCCAGGTTAGATCCCAAAGCCGATGTTGAGCTTTAATCCAAAGAG
>RQOI01000546.1 GCA_003854995.1 Candidatus Zhuqueibacterota bacterium | reverse complement strand
TTCTTCCGGCATTCTGGTGAACCACATTGAGGTCGATAACGAGCCCGCCAGCGGCATCGTGCACTGGGATGTGCTGTCGCGCGAAGGGCTGGAAATCGCGGCCGGCATGTATATCTACCATGTCAAGGCCCGCGCCACGGGCGACGAAAAAGTCGGCAAGTTTGCGGTGATCAAATAAGAGTTGGCCGCAACCAAATGATAAAGGCCACGGATTTTCTTGGCGCGGCCTTTGGCCGCAACCAAAAATATCCAAACCACCGAGGGCACCGAGACCGCCGAGAAAATGGATGAAACAAAACTTTGTAATAAAGTTTATCACGTTCACACTAGGCACCATTGTGGAAGAAAAGAACGTATGTTTTTCCTCTGTGGTACTCGGCGTTCTCGGTGGTTATATTATTTATCTTCTAGGCTCAATAACTTTGTTAAAAAAACACAATGTTGTCACCTTGCAGCGGAGAAATAGAAAATGAAAAGAAAGCTGACTCTGATTTTACTCTTGGCGATAGCCATCTGCTCGTTTGCCAACAAGCCTTACCGCGTCGGCACCACTGCGGCCAACTTTTTGGAGATGGGCGTCGGCGGTGCGGCGAATGGCATGGGCGAGGCCTATGTGGCGGCAGCGCGCGATCTCTCTTCTGTCTACTGGAATGCCGCCGGGCTCTCCTACATGACTGCGAATGAAGTCCAGTTCTCGTATCAGCCGTGGATCGCGGATATCAACGTCGCATTTGTCGGCGGCGGCGTCATTTTGCCGAGAATCGGCACGCTGGCGTTGAGCGTCCTCAGTATGAATTATGGCCGCACCGGCGTCACCACCCTCGAGATGCAGGAAGGCACGGGTGAAACCTATCAGGCGACCGAATACGCGGCGACATTCACCTATGCGCGCAAGCTGGCGCAATGGTTTGCCTTTGGCGCTTCCGGCAAATATGTGATCTCGAATATCTGGCACATGGGCGCGCAGGCGGCAGCCGTCGATCTGGGCGTCCTCATCAACACGCATTTTCTCTCGCCGACCGGCGAACGACAGGACGGCATGACCATCGGCATGAGCATCTCGAATTATGGCACGCGCATGCAGTATGACGGCATGGATCTGTTGCGGCCGATCGATATCCTGCCCAACCAAAACGGCAACTATAAAGACGTGGAGGGGCAATTCCGGCTGCAGCAGTGGGAGCTGCCGCTCATCCTGCGGCTCGGCGTCGCC
>RQOI01000545.1 GCA_003854995.1 Candidatus Zhuqueibacterota bacterium | reverse complement strand
TCGGATTGACTTGATCGGACTGACTGTCAGCTGCGCTCGAAGGTGGGAACGGCGGGGTCGCTCAATTTGCACCCTTGAATTTCCGTAGCCATCCATCTTTGCAACCCCTTTCTCCTTGCTCTCGGAGCGGAGACAGACTAAAGCGGAGCAGGCGGCAGAAAACTCCCATTCTGCCGATGCAAACATCTCGACGCCAGAAGTCGGCATTGGGCTGGTTGTCTGCGGCCACACTGAGAGAAACTGATCGAGATAAAAGGAGAGCGTGCTGTCGCGCGTTCGATAGCGCAGGCCGTAATAAACTCCCCTTTCATTGGCCGTCCCTGCACGCTCGCCGAATCCACAAGCATAAAAATTCTGAAAATCCCGATCATACTGCCGAAACAGGATCACGACTTCAATTTGCAGGTCAAACCACAGCCCGGCGACAAGCGCACGCCCGCCAGAGTGAGATTGCGCCACTTCACCGAAAAAATTCAAAGATCTGACTGCAAGATCGTAATGCATGCCCGCCACACTGTTGTGGTCACCGGAAAAAATGTGCTGATGGATGCCCTTCTGCGCCGCGAACTGGCTGGCATATCGTGAATTTTGCCAGCTGCAACCAATTCGCCCGAATCGTCCGCCCTTCACCTCGAGGGAGGCACCGCGCACAAATTCATCCAGCTGATCGTGGGTCGCAATTTCGCCGACCGTTCGATGCAATCCGGACGAAGGCAGAGTCAGGATGACACCCTCCTCTACGCGAGCATCTTTTTTATCGTGGCTGGTAAAGGCATGCATCTCGAACAGACCTGTACGCAAAGACAGCGCAACGCCGAAGAAAGCACTATTCTCTGCCGCAGAAAGATAAGGAGAGAGCCCTCTACTGCGTTGTTTTGCCGGCGTGACGGGATCGCTTCCTTTTCTCATCCGATATGCACCCCCAAAGACAAGGCCCTGACCAAAGGAGGCGGAAAACGCCCCGGCAATGACTTGGGTGGAAATGCAGGGCAACGCAACCTTCACATGACCAATGCGAAAATCCTGCCACGATCTCTCGCCAGGGTCCTTTTCCCCGAGCACGCCAAGATGAATATGATCTGTGAAGGAAAATTGCAGTCGGTTGTAGAGCTTGTGCTTTGAGCCTGAATAGAGCTGCTGTTGAAACGCTTGCGAGTCCTCGACTTGCCAGAGACAGTAATGCCGGCCCTGACCGTGAAAAGGCGCTGCAACACGACGCCGTCCGACTGTCAAATACGGGCTGATTTTGTCATAAATAGTGCTGAATCCCCTGACGCGCTTGATTTCAGCGATATTCTGAAACGCGCCATTTCGGTATCGATGATAAACCAGTCGCGCGGCCAGTGCAGGTGAAATCCACGGGATGGTGCACAGCTGTTCCACTGACGCTGCATTGACATTCAGCGGCGTATCGATGAGTG
>RQOI01000544.1 GCA_003854995.1 Candidatus Zhuqueibacterota bacterium | reverse complement strand
CTCCGAGAGGTGAACATGCCGAATGTGATGGCCGGCTGGGATGCCTGGGCGCCGACGCTGGAAGGCTTGACCAGCGAGGAGATCCGGGGATCGATCTTGACCATGCAGCGCTTTATCGTGAACACGATCGCGGCTGATTACGTCGTGCACCCCCGGTTTCAATACGAACATGAGTCGACGAATTACATCGCCGATGAACCGGTGATGCGGGCGGTGCCGATGGGCGAGGGCATTATCGACTATGAGACATTCATCGGCAGCCTCAAAGAGATCGGCTACCAGGGCTTTATTGTCTATGAAATGTGCGAAGTGCTGGAGGGAGGCGGCTCCATGGAGAACCTCGATCGGACGGCAAAAAAGTTCCTTGACTATGTCGAACGGTTCAAATGAGTTGCCGGGCCGGCGCCGTATTCACTTTCGTGTGCCTCTGCGCCGTTCTGCAAATGCGGTAAATTCCCGCATTTCGCAGAAATCCCGCATTTGGCAGGTGATTTCTATTTGGATACAAGTTATTATAATATAATATGATAAGGCTCCTCAATGTGTTGGCACACCGGTTGCTTGGGAGGTGAATGGACAAAGGCAGTCTCATTCACTCAGCAAAAGGAGTCGAATCATGAAACAAACGAAACATCACCTGCTGCTTTTCGTGTTACTTGCCCTGCTGTTTTGCGTACAAACGATCATGGCGGACAATAACCGAAAGACGGGAATTGGTTTTCGCGGGGCGCACTGGAGAATGAGCGATACGCCGGCGACAGTTGAGGTGACCACATCGCCCTATCAGTCGCATGTGGATATCGGCAGCGGCGGCGGCTATCTCTATTTTTTCTCACGCGTCAGCGATGCGAGCTGGATCGAGTTCAGCCTCGGCGCTGTGGGCAAAGTCGAGACGCACGACGAGTACTTTTACGGCGCGGAAACCGATGTCAATGCGGTGACGCCGGTGCTGTTAGGACTTCGGCACGACCTATTCTCCTATCAGACGGCGAGCTCACTCATCCCCTATATCGCCTTTGGCGTCGGCCCTTACTTTTTCAATGACGTTTTCGTGAAAACAGAATACTTTGGTGCGGAGAGCAGGGCGCAGGTCAAGACCAAGAGCAGGATGGGCGGCTATGCCGGCGGCGGCCTCAATTTTATGATGGCCAACTGGTTCGGATTCAATTTTGATGCCCGCTATCATTTCATCGACTTTGACCTGCATGACGACAGAAGCGGTTGGGAATACGGTCTGGGCGTTCTCTTCGCCTGGGGCAGGTACAAGCAACCTGTCTATCGCAGCAATAGACGGTATCATCGTCGTCGCGATGAAGTGAACATTTACATTGACTGAGCTGATCAATAAAGTGAGAGTCATGAAAATACTTGTCCATATCCTTCTCATCATGCTGCTCGCCCTGATAGCGACGCCACTGCAGGCGCAAGGCATTTCGCGCGCCCAGGGCATCGGGCTTCGCCTGACCTTTTGGAACATCACTGGTGGTCGAACGGCCGTCAGTTTCAATTCGAGCCAGGGCGAATCCACTGTCGATTTGAGCGGCGTCGGCCCGTCCATCTGCTATTTCTCCCGTGCATGGCGCGACCTGTTTCTGGAAATGAGCTTAGGCGTCATCGGCGGCGGAAATATCAGATCAGAGTATGATGGCCACTCGGATGTTCGAGTGGAGTCGATCGTGCCGTTTGTCGCCGGCTTGCGCTATGATTTTTTATCGAGCCGAGTGAGCGGTGCACTGCATCCCTACCTGAGCTTTGGCGGCGGGCCCTATACGGCTTTTCACGTGCAGACGACTCAAGTCTCGCCACTCGAGGAGGTTGATAGCGGACAAGGAACAGTCGAAACCAGAATGGAATATGGCTGGTATCTCGGCACTGGATTGAATTTTGTCCTGACGAGCTGGTTTGCGATCAATGCTGACTTGAAATATAACTTTTTTGAGATCCCGGAGGTGAAGGATTACAGCGGCGTGGCGTTGGGCATTGGGACCACCTTCATGTGGGGCAAGCAGAAATCCATCTATGAGATCACGGATGTCAAGGTTGTATTGAACGAAATTTATCCCGTACAATATCAGTCGTATGCAAATTTCCCGATTGTGATGGTGACCGTGAAGAATCTCGTCGGCCATCCGATCGAGGTGAACATTCGCGGCCAGGTGAAAGGTTTTTCGCAACGCACCAGCGATGCACGCTACTTTCGCATCAATGGCGGTGACCAGGAGGATATTCCGGTGACCGTCTACTTTGGCAACCGATTGCTGGACAATGAAGACAGTATGCCTGTTGTACTGAACATGGACGTTGAAGTGCGGGCAACAAAGACACTGCGCACCGAATTGAGCGCAGAAATCATGCTGCACGGCCGGAACGCCTGGGATGGCAACATGGACATGCTGCCGCGCTTTGTGACGCCGGAGGATGGCGAGATCCGCGACGTGGCGCGCGCCGTCCTCCTGGAGAGCCGTGATCCCATCGAACCCGGACTGGAGAAACTCGTGTACGCCCGCCTGCTGTTTGATGAACTGGGTGCGTTGAAGATAAGGTATCTGCCGGATCCCAATATTCCTTTTTATCAGGATGACCGGGTGCAGTTCGCCCATGAAACCATCGACGCCGGCAGCGGCGATTGCGACGATCTGGTAGTGCTGTATGCGTCGCTGCTCGAGAGCGTGGGCATTCGCACGGCGGTCGTGGAGGTGCGAGATCCGGAAAAGGAGCTGGCACACCTCTATCTTCTCTTTTGCACCGGCTTGAAAGCCGACGAAGGATACCTCATCTCGGAGAACGAAAAACGCTATATCGTGCGCGACAACTCTTTTGGCCAAAAGATGGTCTGGATTCCGGTGGAGACGACGCTGGTGCAAGAGGGATTTCAAAACGCCTGGGAAGCGGGCGCCATGGCCTGGCTGCAGGAAAGCATCCTGCGCAATGGGCTCGTCGAAGAATGGGTGAGGGTGATCGACAGCTATTAATGGACGTCAGACGACAGGGATGCGCTGATCCCGGCGCTATCAAGGTATAATGGAGATGTCATCATGTTCACTAGTGCGAAAATTGGAAATATACTGTTATTCACGCTCTTGTGTCTGACAACCGTTTTCCCGGCTGTGACGGTCGAGCGCACGGCGGGCGAGGTGATGGTTCGGCGTGGTCTGGATGAGCAGTGGCTGACTGTCAGAAAAGGCATGCTGCTGGAGGACATCGACACCATTCAGACAGGGGAGGGTACGGTCGTATTGAAGATGCCGGACGGTTCGACTTTTACGATGGGATCTTTGTCCATTGTGGATATAAGTGACTTGCGCAAAATCTCGCGGCAGGAGATGTTTATTTTCCTGATGTCGCAAAAGGTGCAAAAGATAGCGCCACGTCAAGGGACATCAGAGCTGATAGTTCCCAATGTCTCGTCGGTGCACGGTG
>RQOI01000543.1 GCA_003854995.1 Candidatus Zhuqueibacterota bacterium | reverse complement strand
GCCATCATGAACGATAATTTTTCGCATCTGTACTTTTCATTGCCGGCGCCGCTGCGGTCGTTTGCCGCGAGCCTGTATGGTCTGCGGCTCAACCATCAGCGATATGGCCGCGACACTGAGCATCTGGTCGAACGGGCTCTCGAGCGAGAAGGATGGAGTCACGATCAGTGGAAGAGATGGCAGGAGGAAAGGCTCGGTTACATATTGCATCGAGCAGCCACGCGGGTGCCGTTTTACAGGACGATGTGGGCGAAACAACGGCGACAGGGGAACAGCGCCTCTTTTGACTGTCTCGAAAATTGGCCTGTTTTGCCCAAGTATGCTGTCAGACAAGATCCACGACAATTCATCGCTGATGATTGTTCGACACGTGCGCTTCATCTGGATCACACGAGCGGCACAACCGGCACGCCATTGAGCATTTATAAAACGCAGCAGACGATTCGCGCATGGTACGCGCTCGTCGAAGCGCGCTGGCGCCGATGGTATGGCGTATCACGGCACGATCGCTGGGCTATTCTGGGCGGGCGGCTCGTCACCCCATTGAAGAAGGAAAAACCGCCGTTCTGGGTCTGGAACGCCCCGCTCAAACAGCTCTACATGTCCTCATATCATCTCAAGAGCGATTTGCTCGACTATTATATTGACGCATTGGCTAAATATGATGTCCGCTATCTCTATGGATTTACGTCATCGCTCTATTCGCTGGCGAAGGGGATGCTGGCTCACCATGTCAAGTTGGCTATCAAAGTCGTGATCAGCTATGCGCAGCCGCTGCTGGACTATCAACGCGATGTGCTCGCCAGAGCTTTCGAGTGTCCGGTGCACGAGACCTATGGCATGACCGAGATTGCCGCCGCGGCGAGCGAATGTCATGCCGGCCGGCTGCACCTGTGGCCCGAAGCGGGAATCGTCGAGATCAGGGGAGACAGTGACCAGCGGGAAACGGCCGGCGAGTTGATTTGCACGGGATTGCTGAACCCTGACATGCCCCTCATCCGTTATCAAATTGGCGATCGCGGCCTTTTAGCCGATGGCGGTGATTGTTCGTGCGGTCGGCACATGCGGACAATTACCATATCCGGCGGCAGAGTCGATAATATTGGCTATGCTGCCGATGGACGCGCGGTGGTGCTCGGCCCG
>RQOI01000542.1 GCA_003854995.1 Candidatus Zhuqueibacterota bacterium | reverse complement strand
TTGCCCGTCATATAGCCTTCGCGTTTGGCGGCGATATCGCCGGCCGGGTCATCCGGGCCGTCGTATGGCTTGCCCTGGCTGAACGCTGCTGACGCGGCCAGCAAACAGAGCACTAAAAAAAGTCTCAGATTTTTCATGCCTAGTCCTTTATGATACAAATCAGCAACATTTTGCAAATTTTCTAACCAACCGCTGAGGACGCCAAGATTCGCAGAAATATTTCCCGATTTCGCTTCTTTTCCTCTGCAATTCTCGGCGCGTCCTGCGGTCCAGATGTTTTGGATTGCGGCCAAAGGCCGCGCGATGAAATTCCATAGTCAAAATCAAAAAATGAGGCCGAGGCCCAGTTTGATGTAGCGCGGTGCAGCGATCGCCGCCGGGTTGATTATTCGGTCCTCATAGTCGTTGAACAGACTGCGATGATTGGCCAGGTCGACCTCGCGGATGATGGCTTCATTGGCGCGCCCGGTGTTGCCATTAACAAAGAGCTCATTGCGCGTGTCGAGGAGGTTTTCGATATACAGGCTGGCGCGTAACTGAAAGCGCGACGATAGCTCAAAGTCGTAATAGCCCATAAAGTCCATCTGGTACTTGGCCGGTTTTTTGGCATTGTTCGGATAGAGGTTGACGCGCGCCAGTCGACTCTCGGCAATCGGTCCCCATGTATAGGGGGTGCCGTCATCGTAGTAGCCGGTGAGCGATGCGTTCCATTTTCTCGTGCCATAGTTGACGCCGACGGCAATCGTGTGGCGTTGATCCCAGGACATCGGGATGAGTCGCGGGATCGGATCCTGGCTGTTGCCCGCACGAGTGAAGGTTTGCGTCGGATTGTCGGCGTTGCCGCGGGTGTATTGCAGCGTATAATTGACGAAAGAACGCAAGCCGCCGAACTGGACATCATATTTCACTTCCAGGCCTTTGACGTTGCCATAGTCCTTGTTCGTATAGACGCCGTATTCGATCTGGTTGTAGGTGCTGACCACCATCATGCTGAGCAGATCGTAAATATCGCGGTAGAACAGGTTCACTTCCAGTCCCATGCCTTTGACGATTTCTTGCCACAAACCGACTTCATATTGGACGGTCTTTTGCGCCTCGAGCTGAGGGTTGCCCGTCTGCGTGGCGTAATCGGTCGGCGCCACGAGGAAAGAATGGTTCTGATAGAATGCATACATCGGCGGCGCCTGAAAAAAATGACCATAGCTAAAGTGCAACAGCGCGGCGCCGCTCAACTGATAGGAGAGACCAAAACGCGGGCTGAGCTGCACCTTCGCAGCGGCCGCAGGATATACCGACATCTTTTCCAGGTTGCTCGGAAAGCTGAGCTGGTTCGCCGGATTGCGCAGGTTCGACGGATAGGTCGTGTTGGGATCGAAGAAATCGTAACGCAGGCCGAGGTTGATGACCATTTCATCGAACTCCATTTTATCCTGCAGATAGCCGGAAAATTCGATGGGTTTGACATCATACACCTCGCCATACAGCGTCGAGTCACCGAGGATCTCCGGCTTATAGTTCGGGAAAATCCAGGTGTTCAGGTCGGGATCGAAATAGTTGTCGTATTCGTTCGGCTGCTGGCGATAGACATTCTGTATGCTGTGATATTCGTTATTCAGCTGATGCCCGATGTAGAGAGCGCCGGCTTTCAAGCTGTGATTTTTGTTTACCTGCCAGGTGATGTCATATTTGGCTGTCAGGTCTTGCTGCGTCCGCACCGTGTGGCCTTTTTCCTGGCCGCCGGTTATGAATCCCGGGCCAAAGGAATTGGCATAACGATCGTGTATATAGCCAGGATCGAGCGGATCTTTGGACAGGTAGTTGCCGTAATAGTCATCCATATAGGTCAGTTTGAGCTCGTGAAAAATTGTTTTGCCGATGCTGTGATTCACGAGCAGCGAGTACATCCGGTTATTCGAGTGGCTCCGCGCGCGCCCATCGGGATTGTACTTCCAGGTGTGGGAATATCCGCCCCAATCATCATCGCTCTGCGTGAACGTCGCAGCAATCTTGAGATCCGGCAGAGGTCGATAGGTGAGCTTGCCGAAGAAAGAGTTGTACAGACCATTGTTCATCGGCACATAGGCGCTATCACCGTTAGCCGTATCGATCCAGAGGGCCGGATTGTCCGATGCGTAATCGCTGTAATCCGTCGGTATGAATCGGCGAATACCATTGAGATGGTTCTTGTTGTTCTGGTAGCGATAGTTGATGAAAAAGGACAGCTTGCTGCTCAACAGCGGTCCTTCCAACTGCAAACGATAATCCTGATTTCGGACGTCGACCGGCTTGAGGCCGATGAACAGGTCGGTATTACCGGTGAGATAATTGCCGAGCTGCAAATTCACGCGACCGTGATAGCGGTCACCCCCGTCTTTGGTGATGGCATTGACAATGCCGCTCATGGCGCGGCCATATTCGGCGTTGAACGTGCCGGTGATGACTTCGAGATCCTGAACGACGTCATTCTCGATCGTCACCGCAGAGTTGACGCCGCCGAACGAATCATCGACCGGGACGCCGTCCACCATATAGGAGACCTCGCCCAGACGGCCGCCGCGAAAATGGCCTTCGACGACGCCGGCCTGCATCTCGATGACATCGTCCAGATTCTCAAGCGGAAGCACTTCAATTTGGTCGGAGGAGATGTGGCGAACCGAGCTTGTCTGATCTTTTTTATACGACATGAGGGAGGCCGTCACCGTCACGGTCTCGCCCTCGATCACAGCCGGGGCCATCTCGAACCTCAGGTTGACCGTCGAGTTGATGCTCACCTTGACATCGGTCATCTGCACGACGCTGTAACCCATCATCGTTGCCCTCAGCGTATAGAGTCCAGGCGGCACATTGATGATGAAAAAATCGCCGTCCGCATCGGATGCAGCTCCGTAGCGGGTGTCGACAATTGTCACGTTGGCGCCAGGCAGCGGTTCACCCGTCTCTTTGTCCACGACCTTGCCGGCAACCTTGCCGGTCGTCGCCGTGAAAGATAGAGTCGACATGAACACGAGGCACCCTGAAATGACAAGAGAAACCACTGTTCGGTGTTTCACGTTTCGCTCTCCCAGATTGATCAGTGATGAATTTATGTTGAAAATGGAGCAAAGGGTGACGAGCGTTGCGAAAAAAAGCTTAATCGATTTCGAAAAGGTTTAATTTCAATTTATGAAAATCTGCCTCAGAGTCAAGAGAATTTTTGCACTGAGAAAAGCCGTGAGACAACACTGCAAATGTTTTCTTGACTAGAAAGATATTTTTCTTAAATTGGTGCTTTCATCGCCGTACTTTGACAGCAGAAAGGCAAAGGCAGA
>RQOI01000541.1 GCA_003854995.1 Candidatus Zhuqueibacterota bacterium | reverse complement strand
GTCAAAGGCAAGCCTTGATAGGCAGCGCGCGCCTCGACCTTTTGCAGACCTAACTGCGAGCCCAGTATCCAGCGCATCTGCGCGTAGCCGCTCGCGTCCGTATTCACTGTCATCTGCGCGGCGGAATTGCCGCCGGCTTTCAGGACGCCGCTGCCTTGGGTGACGGCAAATTCCACTGGATGAGAGGCGACGCCGTTCCCATGCATATCAACGACGCGCGCGACCAGCTCGTCGCTCAGCTCACTGGTGATGAAACCCAATTGCGCATCACCGGCTGCTTTTAAAATTCTGTTCGCAGCGCCGGCAGCGGCGACAACAGAAAAATCATCAGGTGAGCCGGTGAGCTCTGCACCTTCATAGGAAGATGTGGCGCGAATCTGGTTGACGCCGCTCAGACCGGCGACCGGCCCCAGAGTCCAGGAGACCACGGCGCGGCCATCCTGATTGCTGTTGACCGTTTTCACGGTCACATTTATATTGGGATCCAAGGAACCATTGCCTTGCATGATTTCAAATGTGACGGGATGATCGGGAACCGCTTCATTTTCCGCCGTATAAAGCTTGTAAGCCACCTCGTACGCCTGGCCGACAACGGCGCTCTGCGCCTCAGAAAAGTCCCTGACAAGTCTGGTCGGCACGAGACGAATGGGGCTGACGATCATGGTCTGGTTTGTCGGCACGTTGGTATACACTCTATTGGATCCGTCCGGCATCTCGATTTTCACATCGACGCTGGATGCACTGCCGACGCCAAAGTGCTGCACGAGTGAGCTCTGGCTGTTGTATCCTGTCGTCGCCATGATCTCATGATAGCCGAGGAAACCGGACATGTTGTCCAGCTGGCCACTCTTGAAAAGATATATTTTATGACCAAAACCGGCCGGCTGGCCATAGTCATCGACGATTTTGATCTTGAGATATCTTCCGGCCGAAGTGATATCATTGCGAAACAGATAATTTCTATTGTATGGTTTTTCCTCTTTGGTGGCGTCATCAATCGCGATGCCGCCGTGGGAAATGGCATAGATGTCCAGCCGGCCGTCATCATTCACATCCAGCGTTGCCGCCCCTCGGCCGTCAATGAAAGAGGCTTCGACGCCGGTATTGGCTTTTTCGAGGAACCGGCCCGCAGCGTCATTCAAATACAACTTGCCGCTGCCATTCCTTTCGATGGCGAACAGATCAATATAGCTGTCATTGTTCCAGTCGCCGGTGATCGCTCCATAGGTGCTGATGGCCAGCCCGAACTCGC
>RQOI01000540.1 GCA_003854995.1 Candidatus Zhuqueibacterota bacterium | reverse complement strand
GTCGTGCAGATGCGTGCCGACGTTCTCGGCATCAAAAAGCCAGAATATCATATCCTCGACCATCATATGCGACCACTGGAAACCGCGGACAGTGACGCGGAATCCCAGGCCGCGGCGGCTGCTGTCGTTTGCATCCGGGTAAAACGGGAACTCTTTGTTGTGCCAATCATCCATCATGTAATAGCTCTCCTGATCGGCGTTGAAGAGATCCTTGCCGAAATAGCCGTTCCAGGAGGCCGGCCAGCCGGGATCCATCGGATCGACCATCTTGTCAGGCCATAAATCCGGCCATGACCAGTCTTTGTGGCTCATCGCCACCCACGGCAGGTCCGACTCTTCCGGCGGCGGCGTCGGATTATAAAATCCCGGCAATGGCGTCATGGTCCACCATTCGCCTGTGTCGGTGTCCGCATCGCCCGAGCTGTGATTGGTCGGATCGGCCGTCCAGGTGCCATTGGATTCGGACACAATGTGCCGGATGACACCGTCCGTCCCTCGCACCTCGGAGCCAAACCAGGTCGCGATTTTCGCCAGGGTGATATGACCGCTGTTGATCGGCCATTCACCGCCGACCTGCGGAATGCTGGTCAGATTTTTCCTTCTGCCGATCTGGCCGTCGTTCCAGAAGAACGTCCTCAGCTGGTTGCCGGAGTGAACGCCATAGGTGCTATAGGTCTGATCGCCGTGCAGCTGATCGATTTGCGCATCGGACGGCGTGGCCAGAAAACAGGCAGCCACTATGAGCCATAAAAGGGCTATCCATGCTTTATCCATCTGTTATCTCCTCTATTTTCAGAGCAAAGCGTTTTCTATCTTCCCATACTAAAATTCAAAAGCCAGACCGAGCTGAATTTCCCTCGGCGCCTGATACCATTCCGGTCGTCGCAGGTTCTCGTTATAGGTGCCTATTCTCACGGGATTATATCCCGGATAGTCGGTCAGCAAATTGGCGCTGAAATCGGCCGAGCCGGTCTCGCTATAGACGCTCAGCTGGCCCCGTTGGTCAAAGAGATTGTAGATGATCGAATAGAGCCTGACGGTCATGGAAGAGAGCTTGAATGACTTCATGACGCGGAGATCCAGCGAGCTGGTCGATGGCTTGATCTCGCTGTTTGTCGTCCAGCCGACATAGGAAGACGCGCCGGTGATTTCGCTCTTGGACACCGATGGGGTGTAAGGCTGACCGGTCTGGAAGCGTTCGATCAGCGAGACCAGCCATCCCCATCTCTGCATGGTCAGGTAGACGTTCAGCGTGTGCCGTTGATCCCAGTTCATGGGGACCATCGCTTTGCGGGGCTCATCCGGCGTCGCCGAATCGTTATAAATGTTATCGTAGGCGTCGCTCGGATTGGAATAGGTGCCCTCGGCCAACTGATAAGTATAGTCCAGATTGGCGGCAAAGCTCTGGGTGAATTGTCGCTCGAGCTCCAGGGTCAGACCGTAGACGTTGGAATAGTCTTCGTTCCGGTAGCGCGAATAGGCCACGCTCGGCCGCACCGTCTTGAGCAGCGGCGTTGCCCCGACCCAGTCGCGCGTGTCTTTGTAAAAGAGGGTGGTTTTCAGACCGACATCATCGCTCAACTGCTGCTGCAGGCCGATCTCATAGTGCACCGTTCTCTCCGGCGCCAAGTCAGGATTCCCCAGCAGCGAGTTGCCGCCGCCGCTCTGCAGCTTGTAGGACGAATTGTTGTACAGATACTGAAATCCCGGCATGCCCAAAAAATGGCCGTATGAAAAGTGGATGATGCCGCGATCGGTGATCGGGTAGGAGATGCCGATGCGCGGGCTGACCGACACCTTTGGATCGACCTGCGTGCGCATAAAGACGGCTCGTTCATCCGGCGTATAGGTCGTGAACGTCGCCTTGTAGGCCTCTAATTCAGACGGCGACATGGCCGTGGTCGGCTCGACCCAATCTTTATAGATATTTTCATTTTTGAACGGATTATAGATATCCGGATCGCGCGGATCTGTTGGAATGGTGGTGTTGGCGTCGAAATAATCCAGACGCACTCCCATGTTGACGATCATTTCGCTCAGCTCGATTTTATCCTGGATATAAGCCGATAATTCCCGCGGCTTTTGGGTGTATTTATCCCGGCTCAAGCTGGAGACTTCCGGTACGGTCGGCGTGAAGGGGATGATCTCCTCTGTGCCGCCGGCGGTTTTGCCGGGAATCAGGGAGTAGGAATCGAGTTTGAGCTCGTGCAATTTGACTTCGAAACCGGCCTTGATCTGATGTTGCTGGGTGATCTGACTGGTGATGTCCAGTTTGGCGTTCCAAAAGGCATAATTCCGAAACGAAAGATTGTTGCTCGTGCCGGCTCGGCTGTAGCTAAAGCTCGTCGGCGTTGCGGCAGAATCCGGATCCACATAGCCCTCCGGATCATTGGGGTTGACGAACCACTTATAGTCCATATCCGATTGCTTGATCGCATCCAGGGCGGCGCGACCTTCGGTCGTCGACGGATCGATGACCGTCTCGGGATTGAGCGAATCCGCCGGCACCCGCACCAGGAAATGCGGCATCTGGGTTGGATTCTCATAGAGATAAGACTTGCTCTCCGTCGACATGGTCGACAGGCGCAGCTCGTAAAAGGTGCTCCTGGAAAGGGTGTGGATGAACGACAGCATATTGGTATAGCTCTCACTGTTGCGCTGCGGCACTGCTCCGGGCACAAAACGATAGCCGCGCGAATAGCTGCGATCATTGTGCGACTGGCTGCCTATGAATTGGTAGCTCAGCTTGAGGCTGGGCGTGATTCGATAGGTGAGCTTGCCGATGCCGGAATAATCATAGCCCGACGTCATGGGCGTCAGCGAGCTGTCGCCCGGCAGACCTTGCGGCGTGAACCATTGCCGTCCGTAGAGATAGCCTTCCCGCGAGACATAGCGGCCATTGACGAAAAAGCTGACCTTGTCTCCCAGGAACGGCACTGGACCGCTGAGCGAAAGATCGGCGTTGTAGGTCGGATTGAGTTTGGCGAGCGGATTTTCCAAATGTTCCACCTCTTCCAGCTCGCCGCTGGGATTCTGTCGCGTGGTCACTTTTTCCAGCACCGAGTAGACCTCGTTGCTGCTTACGTAATCGCCGGCGTAGAGGTCGAGTTTGCCGGCATATCTGGGTCCGCCCTCCTTGGTGATGACGTTGATGATGCCGGCCATGGCCTTGCCGTACTCTGCGTTGAATGTTCCGCTCACCACCTGCAGTTCCTGCACCGCATTGTTCTCGATGCGCGCGCCCATGCTCTGGCCGCTGTAGACATCGGTCACCTCGACGCCGTCCACCCAGAACGTCACCTCATTGGCGCGGCCGCCGCGGATGTGAAAATTGCCGCCGTCTCGGATGACGCCCGCCTGCAGCTGCAGCACATCGCTGATATTGGCTGCCGGCAGCACCTCGATATCGCGCGAGTTCACGCTCGACAGCGACGACGTCATGTCTCGCTGCACCAGCGGTCGTTCCGCGACGATCGTCACCGTCTCGCCGGCATCGAGCACCGTCTCTTCGAGGGCGACATCCTGGCGCGTTGTCAGATCGATACTGACGCGGACGCCCTCGATTCGCGTCGCTTTGTAGCCCATCATGCTGACAGTCAGGGTGTAGACGCCCGGCGGCACGTTCAGGATGGTGTATTCGCCGTTGGTATTCGTCGCCGCCCCAATTTGGGTGTTCTCCAGCACGATATTCACCCCGGGCAAGGCCTCCTGCGTGGCTTTATCTTTGACCGTGCCGCTCAGCTTTCCAGTCGTGCCGGCTGCAGCATAGTCAATCATCAGCATTGCAACGAGCAGCATGACTGATGCTCGTATCATCCTATTCAGGTTCATCTGTCCTCCTCTGAATTCGTTTCACAGGTTTTGGTTCGAGATGACTAACGGATAATTTTCTTCAATATAAATGATATGGTTTTTTATATTTTATCCAAAAGAGATATTATCGTTCGGCTTGGCTTCTCTGGTGATAGGGGTGAAGATGCAATGCTTTCTTGCCTATGGAAGCGGCTGTTTTCATTTTCCTGATCGTATATTTAATATTGTCATTTTACGACTTATTTTTAAAATGTCAAGCTTTTTCTGTTGTTTTTTTGAAAAGGTCAATTTCTACAAGTCGTTGAAAGATCAACACCAAGTCGCAAAAACACCAAGGATCACGAAGAAAAACTTTCACGCTTGGCGCCTCTAGAATTTTGCGTGAGTGCTAAAGTCTTAGCAGCGAGGCATCATTCAACAACAAATGATTACTGTTTGTACTGAAGAACAAATCCACAAAATAGTTATTTTCGATTTTCACATCAAATAAGGTATGTCAAATATAGCCTGGATTATTCAGAAAAACCTCACACGAAGGGGCGAAGCGCCATCAGGATGACTCCTGATCATTCCATCGATATTAAAATG
>RQOI01000539.1 GCA_003854995.1 Candidatus Zhuqueibacterota bacterium | reverse complement strand
TTGTATCGCAGGGTGCGTCGCCTCTTACTGTCTCGGTACCGGTTGGAAATGGTCCCGGCCGCCAAACGGGCGGAAAAGTTTGTGCAAGTGCCAGTGAACTCAAAAGCACAAAACAAAAAACAACGGCAAACCGACTTTTCAACTTTTTCATCTTTGAACTCCTTTCGTAAGGTTTTCCTTACCTGTCCATACTATTTTTTTGCTGCTGACCGATATCTGCTTCAAAACGGCCGCTTTGAAACAAAGATGCTTTTGTCCTCCTTTTATTTGTTCACTGCGCGTTTAAGATTTTCCAGGAGCGATTCAACTGATGGTTTATAACAATATAAACAATTTATAGTACATCCCAAAGGTGTACTGCAAATTTTAATCATTTAGAGCCAATTTATCTTTTATAGCTGTCATCGACTTTTGCTTGCAAAACATTCTACTTTATGCTACATTCAAACAAAACTTTCGGGAACAATGCCAATAACTATATGAGCCTATCCGCCGAAAAAAGACTGTTTCTCATCGACGCCATGGCGCTCGCCTATCGCGTTTATTTTGCTTTTGCCCGCAATCCCCTGATCAATTCCAAAGGTGAAAATGTCAGCGCCGTTTTCGGCTTTACCAACACGCTCGTCAATCTGTTGGATACGGAAAAGCCCGACTATCTCGCCGTCGTGTTCGATACGCCAGAGCCGACGTTCCGGCACGAGCTGTACGCCGACTACAAGGCGCAGCGCGCCGAGATGCCGCAGGACATGGTGGAGCAGCTGCCGCGCATTCGCGAGATGCTCGAGGTGCTGAAAATTCCGGTCATCGAAAAACCGGGCTTTGAGGCGGATGATATCATCGGCACCTGCGCCCGACTGGCGTCGCGGCAAAACATCGAGACCGTCATCGTTTCCGGCGACAAGGATATGATGCAGCTGGTCGATGGGAATGTGAAAATATTCAATCCCAGGCGGAGCGGTGAGGCGCCGGAATGGCTGGACGAAAAGGGCGTGCAGGACAAGATCGGCTTGCCGCCGAGCAAAATAATCGACTATCTCGCTCTCATGGGCGATTCATCGGACAATATTCCAGGCGTCCCCGGCATTGGGCCGGTATCGGCGCTCAAGCTGCTGCAGGAATATGGCTCGCTTGAAGCTGTTCTGGCCAATCGAGACAAGATCTCGGACACGCGCGCGCGCACCGCGCTGCAAAAAAATCCGGACGCGGCGATCATGTCCAGAGAACTCACTGCCATCCAATGCGACGTGCCGCTCGATTTCACCCCCTCAGACCTCATTGTCGGCAACGTCGATGCGGACCGGGCGTTCCGGTTTTTTCAGGACATGCAATTCCGCACGCTGGCCGATCGCTTTGCGCCGGCACAGCCAAAATTGAAGCGCGACTATCGCCTCATCCAGACTGAAGATGAGGTGCGCGCGCTGACGCGTCAGTTGAGGGCTGCGGGCCGTTTTGTATTTGATACGGAGACGACGCACCAGGATCCCATGCGAGCGGAGCTGGTCGGGCTGTCGTTTTCGTGCGCGGAGGGCGTCGCGCACTATATTCCAGTGCAAGGGTCAGGACAGCTGATGAGCGATCTCAAGCCGCTCAAACTCGATCTCGTTCTCGCCGATCTCAAACCGATATTCGAGGACGAAACAATCGGCAAATGCGGCCACAACGCCAAATACGATATCATTGTTCTGTCCCATTATGATATAACCGTCAGGGGCCTGGTCTTTGACACGATGGTCGCCAGTTATCTGCTCGATCCGTCCGTCCGGCAGCACAACCTGGATGCGCTGGCGCTGGCCTATTTCAATCTGAAAAAAATACCGACGTCGCACATCATCGGCAGCGGCGCAAAACAGATCACCATGGATATGGCGCCTATAGAAGAGGTATCCGACTATTCCTGCGAAGACGCCGACGTCACCTGGCGGCTGTGGCAGCTGCTGCAGCCACTCATCGAGGAAAAAGAGCTGCTGCCGCTGCTGAATGAGGTCGAGACGCCCCTCATACACGTGCTGGTGGCCATGGAGCGGTGCGGCGTCGCCATCGACAAGCCCTATATGGCCAGCATCTCCAAAGATCTGCAGCGTGAACTCGCGACGGTGGAGAAAAAAATCTATGAGCTGGCCGGGATAAAATTCAACATCAATTCGCCCCGTCAGCTGGGTAAAATCTTGTTTAAAGATCTGAACCTGCCGGTCATCCGCAAGACCAAGACCGGCTACTCAACCGACGTCTCTGTTTTGGAAGAGCTCGCCGGCAAGCACGAGTTGCCGAGGCAGATTCTGGAATATCGCCAATTCGCCAAGCTGAAATCAACCTATGTGGATGCGCTGCCGAAACTGATCAATCCAAAGACAGGGCGACTGCACACCTCCTACAATCAGACCGTCGCGGCGACCGGCCGCTTGTCATCCAGCGATCCGAACTTGCAGAACATCCCGATTCGCAGTGAAATCGGTCGATCCATACGCGCCGGATTCATCGCCACCGATGACGACCACATCCTGCTCGATGCGGACTATTCGCAAATAGAACTGCGCATCATGGCGCATCTCTCCGGCGATGCGACCTTGCGCGACTCTTTTATGCACGATGAGGACGTACACCGGCGGACAGCCGCGCTGGTGTTCGCTGTCGAGCCGTCCGCGGTGACGGATGAGCAGCGGCGCCGGGCGAAAGAGGTGAATTTTGGCATCATGTACGGCATGGGCGCTTTTGGTCTGTCGCAACGCCTTGGCATCTCCGCTGATGAAGCCGCGCAGTTCATCGCGACTTATTTTGCCAATTATCCAGGTGTGCAGCAGTTCATGGTCGATATCGTGCACGAGGCGCGGGCAAAGGGCTATGTGACGACACTGTTGAATCGACGCCGATACATTTCCGAGATCAACAACGACAACAGACGCATACGCGATTTTGCCGAAAGGACGGCCATCAATACGCCCATTCAAGGGAGCGCCGCCGATTTGATCAAGGTAGCCATGATCAGAATACAGCGGCGAATGGAAGAGGAGGGACTCGCCTCGAAAATGATTTTGCAGGTGCATGATGAGCTTGTCTTTGATGTCGTCAAGAGCGAGCTGGCGCCGATGCAGGATCTGGTCAAGAACGAAATGGAAAATGCCATTTCCCTCGCCGTGCCGATCAAGGTGGAGATGGGAACGGGAAGTAACTGGCTGAAAGCACACTGAGAGGATTATGGAATTTCAGGAAAAAATTCGCGAGCTGGAATCGCGCGTTGAAGATTTGTCGAGCTTGATACACGTGACCAACATCATCAGCTCGACACTGGATTTGGACGAGTTGCTCGGCCTGGTCATGGAAAAAGCGCAGGAAGTGATGCGCGCCGAGGCGAGCTCGGTCTTTCTGGTCAACGAAGAGTTGAATGTGCTGGAGTGTGAAGTCGCTCTGGGAAGTCATGGCGACAAGATCATCAAGACGATCCGCCTGACCAAAGGCCAGGGCGTGGCCGGCTGGGTGTGGCAGCAGGCGGCCCCTCTCATTGTTCCTGATGTCAAAAAAGATCAACGATTTTATTCGGCTGCAGATCAGCTGTCCGGATTTCAAACGAAATCGATTCTGGCCGTGCCGCTGAAGAATAAGGAAAAGATCATCGGCGTGGCAGAGGTCATCAATCGCGCGGATGGCAATGAATTCACCGACTATGACCTCGATCTTTTCAAGACATTTTGCCAGCAGGTGGCCATGGCCATTGAAAATGCGCGCGTCCATCAGATCGAGCTGGAGCAGGAGCGTCTGCGCCAGCAGCTGGAATCGGCAAAAGAGATTCAGCAGAGTTTCATGCCGCAGAAATTGCCCCAGGGCGAAAACGGCATATTTGATATTGCGGCGCGAAATTTGCCGGCAATTTCTGTCGGCGGCGACCTGTTCGACGTGCTCATGCTGGATGACCGGCATGTCGGCATTCTCATCGGCGATGTGTCCGGAAAAGGCATCCCGGCCGCCTTGTACATGGCCCGCCTGATGAGCGATTTTCGTTTCTATGTGCAAAAACATCGCGATCCGGGTGTGCTGCTGGACAAACTCAATGATCTTCTGGTTGATCGAAGTCGACACGGCATGTTCGTCACGTTACAGTTTGCCGTGGTCGACATCTGGACCGGCAAAATTGT
>RQOI01000538.1 GCA_003854995.1 Candidatus Zhuqueibacterota bacterium | reverse complement strand
TCCTCTGTGGAACTCGGCGTTCTCGGTGGTTATCTTCTATGTTACGCTTTTGTCAACGTGGCTACCCGTAACTGACCTTTTACATTTCAGCTCATTCCTCTCTTTCCATTGGCTGATGAATTCCGTACATTTGCTGCACGATCATCGAATCCATGGCGTTGGAGTGGATATTGAAACTGCAAGACTATTTTTCGGCATTCCGAAAAAACATCATTGGCATCGACCAGACATTTGCATCACCGTTTGGCGTCCAGCGACTCATCTACGCGGACTGGACGGCCAGCGGTCGACTCTACCTTCCGATCGAAGACAAACTGACCTGGACATATGGTCCTTTTGTCGGCAATACGCACACTGAGACAAATGTCACCGGCACGTCGATGACACTGTCCTATCAAAAGGCGCATCAGCTTTTAAAACAGCATTGTCATGCGGGCCCAGGCGATGTGATCATCAGCACCGGATTTGGCATGACCGCTGCGGTGAATAAATTTCAACGGATTCTGGGGCTAAAAATTCCCGAGCAATTTCGCGACTGCATCGATATAAACGTCAAATGCCGTCCCGTCGTGTTTGTGACGCACATGGAGCACCACTCCAATCAGACATCCTGGGAAGAGACAATTGCCGAGGTCGTAGTCATTCCGCCGGGCGGAGACGGGCACATTGATCTCAATCGAGTGGATGCGACGGTGAAAAAATACAGAGACCGAATGCTATTAATCGGCGCATTTACAGCAGCCTCAAACGTGACCGGCATCCCGACGCCGGTACATGAAATGGCTAAAATCATGCATCGCTACAACGGCCACTGCTTCATCGACTATGCCGCCTCGGCGCCTTATGTTGAAATTGATATGCACCCGGCGGACGAGGACGCCAAGCTGGATGCGGTCATGTTCTCACCGCATAAATTTCTCGGCGGCCCCGGCTCATCAGGCGTGCTCATATTCGACAGCCAGCTGTATAAAAATGAGGTGCCGGATCAACCCGGCGGCGGCACCGTGCTGTGGACCAATCCGTGGCATGGACATAATTTCATCCAGGATATCGAAGCGCGCGAAGATGGCGGCACGCCAGGATTCCTGCAAGCGATCCGCGCGGCGTTGTCCATGAAGCTCAAAGAAGAGATGGGCGTGCGTAACATGCTCGAACGCGAGGCCGAAATAGTCCGCCGGTTATTTGCGGGACTGCGGGCCATCCCGAACATCCACATCCTCGCCGACAGCATCCAGGACCGCCTCGGCATCTTTTCTTTCTACGTGCATTCCATTCATTACAATCTCATGGTCCGCCTGCTCAACGACCGCTTCGGCATTCAGGTGCGGGGCGGCTGTTCGTGCGCCGGCACTTATGGACATTTCCTGTTGCACGTTGATCCACTGCGGTCAAAAGGCATGACCGACAAAATCGATCAGGGCGATCTCTCGGCGAAACTCGGCTGGGTGCGCTTGTCCATTCATCCGACGATGACGGATGATGAGATTGAATACGTCCTCCATGCCGTGCAGGAGATCATCAGGAACGGAGATGCCTGGGGCAAAGACTATCGCTACGATCCGCGCACGAACGAGTTCATCCACAAAGAAAAGCCGGCGATGGTCAACCAGATGGTCGAGGCGTGGTATGAGCTCTAGATAATCCTTAATAATTTAAAGCCAGCCATATAGAGCACAAAAATCAAAAAGAATAATGAGTGATGTGTGTCAGTTATTTTCAATTTTTCGAATGATGCAATTTCGAGCCCGTTTTACTCTTCCTTCGTGAAAATTCGCGTTCCCTTTTTGGGTTGCGCCAAGACCTCATCGTTTCTTTTTGCCAATCTTATTCTCGGTTCCATTCAACAACCGTTTGATGTTCGATCGATGCGTGTAGATGATCAACGCCGCCGCGATGAAGCTAAAGATGTATAGAGAATTTTGCACTGGCATGTGCAGCGAGTAGCGAAAGATGGTCAGCGTCAACGGCAAGGCAACGGCCGCAGCCATGGAACTGACGGACACAATTCGCGATACCAGCAGCACCACAAAAAAGACGGCGAGGCAGACGAGCAAGGCCTTGGGGAACAATGCCGCCAACATGCCGGCAGCTGTGCCCACACCTTTGCCGCCGCGAAAGCGGGCAAAAATCGTCCAGATATGACCCAGTATGGCCGAGACGCCGGCGAGAATCATGATCAGGCCGGCATCAAGCGGCGCCGAATCGATGACGATTCTGGAAATCCAATAGGTGGCGACAAATCCTTTGCAGCCATCGAACAACATGACAAAGATTCCAGGGCCAGGCCCGAGCACGCGAAAGACGTTCGTGCCGCCGGCATTGCCGCTGCCGTGCTCACGAATGTCGATGCCTTTGAGAATCCTGCCCACGATGATGCTGGTGGGAAAAGAGCCGATGACATAGGACAGAAGAATAATAACGAGTATACTCCACATAGCGCGATCCTGAAAAAGATTGTACGGCAGATGCTCTGTACTAATAAGCTGCAACATCTTGTTTAAGTTATTGAGCCTAGAAGACAAATAAAATAACCACCGAGAGCGCCGAGGAGCACAGAGGAAAAACAGACGTCCTTTTCTTCCACAATGGTGCCTAGAGTGAACGTGACAAACTTTTATTTTTCATCTATTTTCTCGGCGGTCTCGGAGCCCTCGGTGGTTTGGATATTTTTGGTTGCGGCTAAAGGCCTCGCCAAGAATCCAGGTTATACATGTATCTTAAAAATAAAATTATCCCTTCACCTCCGCCAGGAATTTTTCCGCCAATACGCCATGCCGGGCGAGCTTGAATTGCGTCTGCAGGTAGCCGAGCGGCGTGCCCATGTCGAGCCGTTCGCCGGCGACTTCATAGCCAATGGCGCCCTCTTCCTCGATGAGCGCCTGCAGCGCTGTTGTCAATTGAATTTCCCCTTTTTCTCGAACGTTCATTTTCACATGCTCGGCGAGAATCGCAAATATCGTGGGCGTGAGCAGGTACAGGCCGAAAATGGTGAGAAAAGTGTCCAGCGGCAGCGTTGCGACGGTCAATTGCGCGCGGGCGAGCTCCGGCGCCGGTTTCTCAACGATGCGAGACAATTGATAGAGCCCGGCCTGCGAGCCTGAAGGCTCACCAGCGACAGTGCCGAAGAGACGGAGATCCTCGACTGACGTGCGTTGAAGGGCAATGATCGATGTCTGAAATCGCCGGTAAAGAGGCAGCAACTGTTCGACGCAAGAGGCGCCAGAGTGCGACAAATAGACATGATCGCCGAGCATCAACATGACCGGATCATCGCCGGCCCACTCCCGCGCACAATAGACAGCGTGGCCGAATCCGAGCGGCTGCGGCTGCTGTATATAGGTTATGGCGCGATGCATCTCTCGCAGGCGTTCGGATTGCGCCAGCTCCACTGGTTTGTCGCGAAAGGATCTTTTCTCAGCGTCGCTCAATCCCCGGAAATGGCTTTGAAACTGCTTTTCCCCGCCCGGCTGTACGATGAAGGCAATCTCGGCGATGCCGGCGCGCATTGCCTCCTCGACAATGATCTGGATCGTCGGTTTGCTGAGACCGTCGCGATCGACCAGGGGAAAGAGCTCTTTCTGAACAGCATTGGTTGCGGGATATTGGCGAGTCCCTTTGCCCGCTGCTGTGATGATCGCTTTTCTTACCATCGCCCTTTTGCACTCCCTTTTGCCACGGCAGCAAACCGCCGAGAGGCTCCTGCAAAGACAAGCCTCTATCTCTTCTCATCTGCCCCGTTTGAGATATTTAAGATATTCAGAATCCGTGCTCAAGATGAGCGTACTCGATGTGTCAATCGTTTGTCGATAGCTCTCCAGTGTCCTGAGCAAAGAATAAAATTCAGGATCACGAGAGAATGCTTCAGCATAGATCTGCGTCGCTTCTGCATCGGCTTTGCCCGTGATTTGCTGTGCGGCTCGATAAGCCTCGGACTCTATCTGGTTGAGCTCTTTTTGCATCTTGCCTTCGATTTGCGCCTTGCGTCCCATGCCCTCGGAACGATACAGCTGAGCGATCCGTTGGCGTTCGGAGATCATGCGATCGAACACCTTTTCTCGCACGTCATGATTGTAATTCACCTGCTTTATGCGTATGTCCATCATTTCTATGCCGTACTGCGGCACGATTTTTTGCACCTCTGCCAAAATAGCGTCTGTGATGGCCAGACGTCCCAGGCGAATTTTCAGCGAATCTGCTGCAGCAGTTGTGCTCGTCTCCCCTTCGGTTGAAATCTCCATCTCCCGATTGGAGCTGCGCACCACTTCGATGAGCAGGTTTTTGCTGATATAGTCGCGCGTTATGCCGTCGATAAGGTCATCCAGCCGGCTTTGCGCCTTGTCTTCGTTGTTCACTGACTGAAAATATTTGAGCGGATCGATGATGCGCCAGCGCGCAAAGGTATCCACCAGAAGATATCTTTTATCAGAGGTTGGAATCTCGTTTTGATTGCCATCCCATTCCATGATGCGCTTTTCAAAAAAGATGGCTTTATGGATGAACGGCAGCTTGAGATGCAGGCCGGCGTTCTGGATCGGCTCGCCGCGCGGTTCGCCGAACATGGTGATGATGACCTGTTCGGTCTCATCCACAGTGTACAGCGTTTGCGAAATGAGGATGACGCCAATAAAAATGAGAACGACGAGGAACGGCAGCTTTGGATTTCTCATTTTGCGCCTCCTCTCTCGAGTTGAAGAAGGGGGAGAAACGACTTGAGATCCTCATCAACGATGTACTTTTTATCCAGTTTTGGCAAAACATCCTGCATCATCTCCAGATAGAGACGCCTCTTGGTCACATCCTGCGCCTTGTTGTACTCGCGCCACACCGCGATAAATTTCTCGGCGTCGCCCATCGCCCGGTTGATGCGATTCGTAGCATAGCCTTCGGCTTCAAGTATTTGTTGCTCAGCTTCACCCCGGGCCTTGGGGATGGCACTGTTGTACGCCTGCAGTGCCTCGTTGACAATCCGCTCCCTCTCCTGCTCCGCCTCATTCACTTCATTGAAAGCCGGTTGCACCTTTTTCGGCGGATTGACATCCTGCAGATTGACCGTTATAATATCTATCCCCGTCTCATATTCGTCCAGCAGCGTCTGCATGAGTTCTTTCACCTCGGGCGCAATGTCCTGTCGGCGAACGGTGATGACTTCATCCACGCTGTTGTCACCCACGACCTGGCGCATGATGGATTCGGACACATAGCGAATCGTCTTTTCGACATCACGGACTTTGAAGAGATAGGCTACGGGATCTTTGATACGATATTGAACAATCCATTCGACCAGCGCAGCGTTCAGATCACCGGTCAACATGAGGGATTCGCTGGAAAAATCTGCATCCGAGTACTCGCTTCGCACACCCGAGCTCACTGTGCGGAAACCGAATTCCTCCTTGAACACCCGTTGCACCTTGACCTTTTTCACTGTTTCAATGCCCCAGGGCACCTTGAAATTCAAGCCCGGATCTGTGGTCTTGACATACCTGCCAAATCGCTGAATGACGCCCACTTCGTCGGCGTCGATGGTATAAACAGAGGAAAACACCATCAACGCCGCAATAATGCCAATAGTGATGAACAGAAGAATGCGTTTTTCCGGCATCATCAGCTCGATTTGCTCGCCGCCGATATTTATGACGCGTCGTTTCATGATTGGATTGTCCTTTCAGAGTTAATCATCGAGCAAAATTATAGAGCTGACATGCGGCTGCTGCGATCTAGATCACGGTGTTATCCGGAATGATCGCATCTTTTAGGACGACGACGATACCATCGCAGATGCACCATCCCTCCGCCTCATGCGAACCGTCAACAACCGCACCCTCCTTATTGATGATTCGCACGTTTCTGCCGATGCGCGCGTTTTTGTCAATGATCGCTTTATTGATGATGGTGTTTTTGCCGATCCCTGTCGGCACGAGTCCCGCCTTCACATCAGAGCGACGATCCGGATAAAATTGAAAAAAATCGCACCCCATGAGAAGGCATTCATTTATTTCGCACCCTTCGTCGATGGGCGTTCGAACGCCAATGATCGATTTGCTGATCTTGGCTTTACTGATGATGCAGCCCTCAGATATCAGTGACTCGACAATCTCCGTATTGACAAATTTGCATGGTGGCAGAAAACGCTGTCGCGTATAGATGGGGGCATTCGGGTGATAAAACGAAAAAGTGGGTTTGGGATATTTGACGAGCGCCATGTTCGCCTTGAAAAAAGCATCGATTGTGCCAATGTCCTCCCAATAATCATCGAAAAGATAGCTTTTGACTTTATAGTCCTTGATGGCGGTAGGAACGATCTCTCTGCCAAAATCCCGTTGGCCCGGATCCTGCTCCAGCAGCTTTTGCATGACGCTGCTCTTGAAAGCATAAATGCCCATGGAAGCGATGTAAGGACGGCGCTCCGCTTCTTTCTCATCCAGACCCAGCCTGGTCGTATCCACCTTCATACTTTTCAGGGCATCGCCGGTGGGTTTTTCGCGAAAATCGATGATATTGTTTTGTTCATCGGTCTTCATCAATCCGAATCCTGCGGCCCGTTCTTCATCAACGGCGATGACCGGTATAGTCAAATCTGCATTCTCTTTGCGGTGATAAGTGATGAAGGCGCGATAATCCATGCGATAGAGATGATCGCCGCCAAGCACGAGATATTCTGTCGCTTCATAATCCAGCACATGCCGCATGACCCGTCGAACCGCATCCGCCGTGCCCTGGAACCACGCCTCACTATCCGGAGTCTGCTGTGCGGCGAGGACTTCAACGAATCCTTCGGAAAACGGCCCAAAGTTGTAGGTGAGGCTGAGGTGTCGATTGAGAGATGCTGAATTGAACTGAGTCAGGACATAGATCTTACTGACCCCGGAGTTGATGCAATTGCTCACCGGGATGTCAATCAGTCGATATTTGCCTGCAATGGGTACGGCGGGTTTGGCGCGAAGTTTTGTCAGAGGATATAGGCGTGATCCTCGGCCTCCCCCGAGAATAATAGCCACAACTGCTCGCATTGCTCTCTCCCTAATTATCACCAAACGTTGCAGATGGTTTAGCTCCGCTCTATGCCACTCCCCACTAATATAACCGCTTGGCAGCTCATTACCAACATTTTTTTATCCATCCTGATGGCCCAATCGGCCGACAGTTGTCCTGGCCGAATAAAGCCGCTGCCAGGAGCAAAATTTAATAGTTCGGATCGATCCAGCGCTGCCAATCAGTGTCATAGAGTTCGCCACGCGCCGTCGAGTGCACCAATTCCAGATCGTTCATACCTCTTTTATCGACAAAGATGAACTGCACACCGCCCTGAATGGCATAATAGTGCCAGTAGTGATATTCTTTTGTATCGCTGCTGGACGGAAATCGCTCGATTTCATCCGGTTTTCCGTAAACCAGCATGACGCGTCCCCGATCGCTCTTCCAGCCCTCGGTGAAAGTGCCGCGAAACATCTGATTCACCAGCTGCACGCGATTGAGATAATCGGTTTTGAATTCATTCTCCGGCGTACCGGACGTCTCATCTCGCTTTGCCCAAAATTCCTTGATATATTCACGTTTGCCGTCCAGATTGAGTCTTCCCCATGTGCGCACCTCCTCACGTTCGGCGACATACTTGGCCTGATCGAACTCGAGGTCCAGCTCTTCTTCAGTCATACTGTCATAGCGGCTTGCATCCAGACCGGGACTGCCGCTGCCTTCACTCCTGTCGTCCGCTACTTTTTGAAAAGCAGCGCCGCCCTCCGCAAAATCGTCCTGGCGGTAGACAAAAAATTTGCGCGCGGTCGTGGCCGTCTGGTTATTCTCATGATCGGTCACACTGACCTGCAGCGTATAAGTGCCGGAGACAAGCGTGACGACATTCAGATTATTGACAGCCACGGATGAACGGCCCGGCTTGTTTCGGACGCGATCGGGAAATTTTTTCACCTCATTGCCGTCATTGTCGAGGATATGGTATGACACGGTATATTTTTGCCCCTCCTCCGACGTGCCATCCACGAGGTTGTAAATCTCATTATAGGTATAGAGAATGGGCAAGCCGATGCCAAAGACAGAGCTTGGATTTGGCATGACCTTATAGCCATTTTTATTGAAAGCGTTCTCCGCATCATCGCGTTGAATGGACGTCGCCAGCTGCGTATCGCTGATGGACAAGCCACCAGCGAATGCAGTGGTGGTGACTTGAAATTTGATACTCTGAGCTCGATTATCGCCGAACTGGTCGGTCACCTTCAGTTCGAGAAAATAGTCGCCAGGGGGCACCATGAAATAGTTGATGATCGGTATGACCAGGCTCATGGATTCGCTATCCATCGAGTCGATGATATCGCGGGCGCGCCAGTTTTTGGCATAGAGCACAGAGTCATTGCTCGAAATATGCGACTCGACGAGAATCTCGGCAGCGTAGGAACCGTTTTCCTGCTTTTGATAGGTCAGCACGGTGCGCGCAATAGCGGCCGTGTACTCGAGGTAAATGAGGGTATCGGCGGCCTGAAATCTGTTCCAATCGGCCGTAAAGCTGAATTTTCTTTGTTCCGGTTCTTGCGCGACGCTGTCAAGAGGCGCCGTCTCCTGGGCCAGGATAAAGAGCACTGGTGCGGCCAGCAACAGGGCAATGAATAAAAACGAGGTTTTCATAGGACCTCCTGACTGGAAAAGAGTATTATGCGGCATAGTGCTGAGCAGATTCAAATTTGACGGAGACAACTTGCGAGACGCCTTCTTCCTGCATGGTGACGCCATAGAGCTGATCAGCAGCGCGCATCGTCAGTTTGTTATGGGTTACAACGATGAATTGTGTATTCTGGGTATATTCTTGCAGCGCATTGGCAAAGCGCTGGACATTTTTGTCGTCGAGCGGAGCATCCACTTCATCAAAGATGCAAAACGGACTTGGTTTGACCAGGTAAATGGCAAATAAAAGCGACACTGCGGTCAGTGATTTTTCGCCGCCGGACAATAATTGCAGAGAGATCGGTTTTTTGCCGCCCGGAGCGGCATAGATATCGATATCGGCCTCCAGCGGATCGTTGCCCTCGCGCAGGATGAGGCTGGCGCGGCCTCCTTCAAAAAACGTCTTGAAGACGCTGGCAAAATTCTTCTGAATGCTCTCAAAAGTTTCGAGAAACTTTTCCCGCGCCGTTTTATTGATGATATCGATCGTCTCGATCAAATTTTGCCGGGCTTTGAGCAAATCGGCCCGTTGGCTGGCCAAAAAGTCGAATCGTTCTTTTTCTTGTTCATATTCTTTCAACGCCAGCAGATTCACCAGGCCCATATCTTTGATACGCTCTCTGATGTCCTCGATGCGCGCGCGGTGTGCTTCGCCGTCGAACTCGCCCGGCGCGCTGTCGCGCTTGAGCTGGAAATCGTACTCCTGCTGAATTCTCTCCGCCAGGTTGCGCGCCCGCATTTTCAATTCAGAGATGCGCAGTTCGATGGAATGCACCGACTCGGAGAGTGTCTGGTTTTCGTCCCGTAAAGCTCGAATCAGCTTTTCCTGCTCGCCCGTCTTGACGTTGATCTCATACTGCTCGTCTTTGAGTTTGTCGAGCTGTGCCTGCAATTCTGCCAAACTCGACTTTAAGGCATTGATCCGCTCGTCATATTCCTCATTCACTTGTTCCAGCTCTTCGATCTCTTTGCCAGCGCGCGTGTTTTCGCCATCCCGGCTCTCAATCATTCGGCTGATTTCGACCATTTGCGCGCGTACGGAATCGCTCTCGCGCTGCGATGAATCGTATACGCCCTGTAACGTGGCCACGTTCACCTGCAAAGCCTGCACGCGTTCCGCAATCTGGTTCTGCTCCGCTTCTATGGCGCTCTGTTCCTCTTCCTGAGCGTAAAGAAGACGGGATAGTTCGGACCGTCTCTGCAACAATGCCTGGGTATGGCTGTCCTGCGATTTCAGATTTTGTCCCAGCTGCCCGACGCGATCGAGCAACTGCCCTCTTTCCATCTCTTCCTGCTGCACAGCGTCTACAATGCTCTGTTCTTCAAAGACCAGCTGACCCAGAGTGACTCGGATATCACCCAACTCTTTTGTCACTCTTTTGATCTCGGCTGCCAGCTCTTCAATCCGTTTTTTCGCCGTCTCCTGATCCGCTTGCCGTCCGACAATTTGCGACAACCGACGCCCAGCGGTCTCCTGCAGCATTTCTATCTCCTGCAGGAACTGCTGCAACTCTTCCTGTCGCCCGACGATATCCGACTGTCGTTTGCTGTAGCTGCCGCCGCGAATCAAACCCCAATAGCCCAGCACCTCACCCGACAGGGTGACCAGGTTCATTCGACTCGATGAGAGGGTGCGATAAATCCGGTTTGCCGTCTCAATGTCCTGAACGATCAGAAAATTGCCGAGAAGGGCGGAGATGATGGGCGCATAGCGCTCATCGCATCGGATGATCTCATCCGCCCAACCGATGACGCCCAGATCATCGACCTCGGGCCGCTCGCCGACGTGATCATGAATCGACTCGAGCGGGAGGAAAGAAACGACGCCTTTCCGATCCTGCTGTAACAGCGCGATGCCGCCATAGGCCGCCTTGCTGTCCTGCACAATCAGATAGGTTGCTGCGTCGCCCAGCGCGGCCGATATGGCCGTCCGATGTTGTTGCTGCACGTGCAGCACATTGGCCACCGTGCCCTCGGAGCGAAAACTGTCCGAAGAATGAGTGGCCAGAAAACGGACTCCGGTCGGGTAATCCTGATAATTTTCCAGCACCTTGCGGATCATGGCCGCATTGTTCTCCAGCACCTCAATGCGATTTCGATCCTGCAGCTCCGCCTTATTCAAGCGATCCAAAGCCGATTTGGCCTCATCGACCCGCAGAGAGGCGTTGTCAAATTGCTGCTGTAACGAACCGAGCGCATTCGCAGTTGTCTGCTCGTCGCGGCGTACGCTCGCCAGCTTTTCCTGCAGCGCTGCGGATCGTTGCTGATAGTCTTCAATGTCCTGTTCGATCTGGAGGAGGCGTTGGCTCAGGTTTTC
>RQOI01000537.1 GCA_003854995.1 Candidatus Zhuqueibacterota bacterium | reverse complement strand
TTTTCCTCTGTGGAACTCGGCGTTCTCGGTGGTTATCTTCTATGCTACGCTTTTGTCAACGTGGCTACCCGTAACTGACCTTTTACAATTATTCAAATATTGTAGCACCGCTCAATTCATGCGGGATATTCGTATTGCACGTACCATTTCAAGTCTATATTTACTGGATTCGTCGCTACATTCTCTCCCATCTGAACGGACGAGATCATCTCGCCGTCTCTCTTCTCTATGGCGCAGGAATGAGATTGGGAGAATTGCTGCAATTGAGAATCAAAGACATTGACTAAAGTATCCGAATGCTCCCAACGATGATCTATACCCACGTGATGAATCGCGGCGGATTGGGCGTCAAGAGCCCGCTCGATCATTGAAGCGATAATTGGCACTTTTTTATGCCACAAAACCGCTGCTACGCCTCCGGCAACTTCCACGGCGCCCGATAGTCATAGCTCAACAGCGCGTTCGCCTGGTCATTGTTCAATACAACTTCTTTCTCCGCGTCCCACTCCAGACGCGCAGCAATGCGATAGGCGATGTTGCCGAGCAGACAGATCGAGGTCGAGCGATGACCGATCTCAATGTCGGAGATGGGCAGCTGCCGAGTCTTGATGCAGTCGATAAAGTTGGCCGCGTGCGCGTCGTTGCCGCTGTCGTTCGAGTTGAATTTGAGCGGCAAGCCATCGGGCAGTGCCTTGCGGTCAAAACGACCGCCTTCCTGCGGCATGATCCGATAACCGCCGCGATCGACGAACAGGCTGGCGTTGGCGCCGTAGAATTCGATGCCGTATCCCTGCCCGTCAATGCCGCGATCATTGATCACCTGGTTCGAAAACGTCAGGACAAACTTGTCGAATTGATAATTGATGTGCAACGTGTCGGGCGTGTCGCGGTTGTCGCGCAGATAAAACTTGCCGCCAGTGGCCATCACCGAATTCGGCGCTTTTGCCTGCATCGCCCACAGCACAATGTCGATGAGATGCACGCCCCAGTCGGTCATCATGCCGCCGGCATAGTCCCAAAAGTAGCGAAAAGTCGACCAGCGGTCGCCGATGCCAAAACGGTTGATGTTATAGGCCACCATGGGCGCCGGACCTAACCACAGATCCCAGTCGAGATCGGCCGGCGCCGGCTCGTCCGCGGGATTGCCAATGCCGTCCGGATATTCGTTACCGACAATCCAGGTGCGCACAAAACTGATGGGACCCATGATGCCGCCCTCGATGATCTTGATGACATTTTGAAACACGGGCGACGATCGCTGCATGGTGCCGACCTGCACGATCCGGCCGGTGCGCCGCGCCACTTGCACCATGCGGCGGCCCTCTGCGACCGTGAGCGAAGCGGGCTTTTCGACAAAGACATCTTTTCCAGCCTCACACGCCAGGGTCGTCTGCAGGGCATGCCAGTGATCCGGCGCGGCGATGATCACGGCGTCAATATCTTTCCGATCCAGGATATGACGAAAGTCAATATAGGTTGCGGCTCGGCCGTCCGTCATCCCCACGGCTTGCCGCAGATGCGGCTCATAGACATCGCACACGGCGGCAATGTTCACATCTTTTCTGCTGCTGTAAACGCTCAGGTTGTGCTGCCCCATGCGGCCGCAACCGATCACGGCGACATTCAGCCGCTCATTGGCCCCCAATACGCGCGACGGCATGACTGTCAGGCCGGTCGCCGCGATGGCTGAACTCTTGACGAACGTTCGGCGATTCATTTCAGACATGTGCTGCGCTCCTTCGTGTCTTAGTGCGAGTTAATTTTTCAGGTTAGCAAACATATTCAAAAAAACTGTCACGTGCAAGCTTCTATTGCGGAATGATCCGTCACTCCAGCAGCAGCGGGTGCGCGGGACTGACGTTCATCGACACCAATTCACCCCTGGCAGACGGCAGGTCATATTTGACGGGCCCAACATGCGGCGCAAACCACCAGTATTGCTCGCCGATGAAGAAGGGGCGATAAGGAGTGGGCGGATAGAGAAAGTTGATCTTCATCTTGATGCAGTTGGGAAATGTTCCCGCCGGGACCCGCACGTCTTCGATCGCTTCGATGACGTACTCGACTTTAATTTCCGTCGTGTGCACGAGGGTGTCGGTCTGCGTCTCGATGCTCTTCAGCGACATCTTTTGCCCGACTTTGGCCGATATGGGGGCAAAGGGCAAGGGCGGCTCAAAGTAGATCGACGGCAGGACGCGTATCGCGGGTTCGAATGAATTCAAATAGATTTGGCTCCTTAGCAGAGAGTATTTCTCTTGCCACAGGAGGGTGGCGAGGGAATCGTAATAGGCGAATGTGACGATCTGATCGCCCACGCCTTCTGACATGGCCACGATGTCCATCCGATAAATTTCACCGTTGAAGGTCCAGGAATGACCGCTTTCGACAGGAAAGTACAGCACTGGCTGAAAACGATCGCTTTCATCCCGGCAACTCAGCAGGACAAACAGGCCGAGCAAAATAATTGTTCGCAGAGACATCACTCGGCGTATCTCTCCAGCTCTTTCTCAATTCCCTCTTTCATGGCATTCCAGGCGAGCATAGCGCACTTGACGCGCGTCGGAAAAGCGGAGACGCCCTGAAAAGCGGACAGCTCGTCCATGTCATCTATCTGCTCATGCATGTGCTCCTCGCCGCGCACCAGGTGGCCGAACTCCTCAAAGAGCTTTTTCACTTCCTCCACCCTTTTGCCCTTGATGTGCTCGGTCATGACAGAGGCGGATGATTGGCTTATGGCGCAGCCGCTGCCGGTGAATTTGATATCCTGAACAATGCCCTCTTGCACCAGCATGGTGAGCTTTATTTCATCGCCGCAGAATGGATTGCGACCCTCCACGTGCACGTTCGCGTCAGCGACTGTCCCCTGATTTTTCGGCTCTTTGTAATGCTCGAGAATTATTTCCTGATACAGGTCATCTAAATCCATCGTGCAAAATATCCTCTCGCTTTATGAATGGCATCGACAAACAGATCGACGTGCTCTGTGGTGTTATAGAGGTAAAAGCTGGCGCGCGCGGTCGCAGAGATGTTGAGCTTTTTCATGATCAGCTTGGCGCAATGATGCCCAGAGCGAATGGCGATGTTTCGACTGTCGAAAAATGTCGCTATGTCGTGCGCGTGAATGCCCTGGATGGCAAAAGAGATCACGGGATTACGATGCTCTCGGGGACCATAAACGGTGACGAAATCGATTTGCTCCAGCTGACGCAAGACATAAGAGGTCAACATCTTGTCATGCTCTTCGATGCGCCGCAAGCCCCACTCTTCCAATAATTCGATGGCCGCGCCGAGGCCGATCACCGCCGGAATGTTTTGCGTGCCGGCTTCGAACTTCCAGGGCAGCTCCGCCCAGGTCGATTCATATTGGCGCACGTCATCGATCATCGAGCCGCCGTAGAGCACCGGATCCATGGCATCCAGCAACGCCTCTTTGCCATACAGGATGCCGATGCCCATCGGCCCCAGCATCTTATGGCCGGAAAAGACATAGAAATCAGCGTCCAGATCCTGGACATTCAGCGGCGAATGGGGCACATGCTGCGCGCCATCCACCAGCACGACCGCTTTGGCCGCATGCGCGGCATCGATGATGCGTTTGACATCCACCCGCGTGCCGAGCACGTTGGAGGCGTGCGTGATGGCGACGAGACGGGTGCGCGCGGTCAACAGATCATCGAGCTTGCCCAGCTCGAGCTCACCGTTGTCGTCGAAGGGGATGAATTTTAATTTTGCGCCGCTCTTCTGCGCTGCCACCTGCCAGGGCACGAGATTGCTGTGATGCTCCATCTCTGACAGCAGAATTTCATCGCCCGGTTTGAGAAATTTCTCACCCCAGCCGCGCATGACAAAATTGATCGCCTCGGTGGCGCCGCGGGTGAAGATGATCTCGTGCGAATGGGCGGCGCCGGTGAATTGCGCGATGAGCAGTCGGGCGCACTCGTAACCGGCCGTCGCCTTTTCAGCGAGTTTGTAGGCGCTGCGATGAATGTTGGAATTGTACTCTTCATTGAAATGACGGATGGCATCCAGCACTTTGGTCGGACGCTGCGTCGTTGCAGCGCTGTCGAGATAGACCAGCCCCTCATTTCCCGGGTGCGAAAATATCGGAAAGTGCTTGCGCACATCCGCTACATCCAGCTTGTCGTCTATGGATTCTGCGATGGCCATATTTCACTCCATCTTTACTTCCACCATACCCTCGCGTACGCGAACCGGAAAAGTGGCGACGTCCTCATACGCCGGCAGCGACAAGGCCGCGCCGGTCCGCAGGTCGAATTTCGCGCCATGCATAGGGCAGAACAGACAGCCATCCTCAAGCCAGCCCTCGGATAGCGGATACTCTTCGTGCGTACACTGGTCGCGCAGGGCGTACAGTTCATCACCGTCGCGCACGACCACGATCGTAACGCCCGCGACCGTGAACGGCCGCATCGCCCCAGCAGGCAGCTCGGCCAGCCGGCAAACCTGGACAAAATCGCTCACGTCATCTCTCGGCAAAGGTAAGCAGTGTCTTACATCATATTCAATTCGAGTCGCGCCTCATCGGACAGCATGTCCGGATTCCAGGGCGGATCCCAGACGACCGTGACCTCGCAGCTGCGCACGGCGTCGATCTCTTCCACTCTGTATTGCACCTCACGGGGCAGAGATTCGGCGACGGGACACATGGGAGAGGTCAAGGTCATCACAACGTTCACCTCGCCGCTCTCGGTCAGTTTGATATCATAGACGAGACCGAGATCGTAAATGTTCACCGGAATCTCGGGATCGTAGCACATCCTGAGCGCTTCAATGACCTTACGCTCAAGTTCTTTGGTGGTCGTCTTTGCGGACATGTTGGACTCGACTCTTTTTCTCTCACATGCAAATTCAGGACAGCTGTTCACTTATGCAGGTTTTGCTTCGTCAAGATGACACAAGAAAAATGACAAGCCAGGCGCGTTTATCTGTGCAAATGGCCGTCGTGCAGATGGCCCAGGACGATCTCTGCAATGTGCTCGCGAAGCGCGTCGTCCTTTATTCTGTCCGTGATCTGACCGGCAAAGGCCTGCATCATCAGATTCTTGGCCATCGCTTTTCCGATGCCGCGACTGCAAAGATAGAAAATGCTCTCTTCATCGATCCGCCCGACCGTGGCGCCATGCGTGCATTTGACATCATCCGCATAGATCTCGAGCTGCGGTTTGGTGTCGATCGTCGCCTCTTCGGACAAGATCAAATTCTGGTTCGACTGCATGGCATCCGTCTTTTGCGCATACTTGTGCACGTGAATCTTGCCGCTGAACACGGCGCGCGCCCGCTCATCCAGAATGCCTTTATAGAACTCGCGGCTGTTGCAGTGGGGACGCCTGTGCTCGATGACCGTGTGATTATCGATGAGCTGTACACCGCCGCCGAGATAGAGGCCGTTCAGCGTACAGTCGATTCCTTCTCCGTCCAGCACGACATGCATGTCAGTGCGCGCGATCGCGCCGCCAAAGGCGTAATTGTGCGACGTATAGGAACTGTCTCTCTTCAGCACCACCTGCAGCCGGGCGGTGTGAAAGGCCTTGCGGCTCTCCTGCTGTATTTTGTAATGCGTGACATTTGCATTTTCGCCAATAACTATTTCTGTGACCGGATTGGCGAAATATGTCGAATCCGCCAGACTGATATATCTTTCAATGACCGAGAGCTGCGCATTGTCCTCGACGATGATCAGAACGCGCGGCTGCACCATTCGCGCCTCGGCTGCGTCCGTGGTGATGAAGAGCAGGTGCAGCGGTCGTGCATGCGCGACATCTTTCGCCACATGTACGTAAGCGCCATCGTTGATGAACGCCGTATTGAGGGCGACAAATCCGTTCTCGTCCATCCTGGCATGCCGGGCGAGCTCAGCCGCCGCGGCGGCATCATTGCTCGCCAGGGCGTCTTGCAGACTCTGCAGCATCAGGCCGTGCGGCAGCTGCGCCGTCGTCGAGGACATCCTGTCGATATGGCCATTGACAAACACCAGGCGCGCCGAATCGTCACCTGTAATATACGGAAGAATACGAGCCGGATCAAGCGCCGCGGGCTTTTCAGCCGCCTCAAACTTTATCTCACTGATCGGAGAAACGTTAGTGAAGCGCCACTCTTCCTGGCGAGTGGAGGGGAATCCGTTTTCTGCAAACCATCGGATGGCCTGCCGGCGCATGTGTCCCAGCGCTGGTGCGCCGCTGTTCAATTCGCGCTCAAACTCTTCAAAGAGGGAGAGATACCAGTCGCGAATTCCGGTCTCTTTCATGTTCGCACCGCCTTTCACGCCTGGCCGCCATTCTGCTCTTTGATCCAGTCATAGCCGAAATCTTCCAGGTGCAGCGCCAGATCTTTGTCGCCTGACTTGACGATCTTGCCCTGGTACAGCACGTGCACGAAATCGGGCACAATGTAATTCAACAGCCGCTGATAGTGGGTCACGACGATGAAGGCATTTTCCTGACTGCGCAGGGCATTGACGCCGCCGGCGACGATGCGCAGCGCGTCGATGTCGAGGCCGGAATCCGTCTCATCGAGCACGGCCAGTTTGGGCTCCAGCGTCGCCATCTGCAGGATCTCGTTGCGCTTTTTTTCGCCGCCGGAAAATCCCTCGTTCACCGACCGCTTGAGAAATTTTTCGTCCATTTCCACCAGCTCGAGCTTCTCGCGGATGATCTTGAGGAATTCGAGGGCGCTCACTTTATCGAGGCCGCGATGCGCGCGGATTTCGTTGAGGGCTGTGCGGAGAAAATAGCTGCTGTTCACGCCTGGTATTTCCACCGGATACTGAAACGCCAGAAACAGGCCTTCGCGGGCGCGCATCTCCGGCGCCATCTCCAGCAGGTTCTTGCCGAGAAAGTCGATGCGCCCCTCGGTCACGCTATATTCCGCCCGGCCGGCGAGGACGCCGGCGAGCGTGCTTTTTCCCGAGCCGTTCGGCCCCATGATGGCGTGCACCTCACCGGGCTTGACATCGAGATCAATGCCGTTGAGTATCTCATGGCCGTCGACCGAGGCGTGCAGGTTTTTTATCGATAACATTCTTTTTCGCTCCATATTTTGGTCGCCCCTCAGCAGCGCTGAGGAACGGTTGTTGTTCAATGGTTAGTTTAAGTATATAGTCTGCCATGTTCCGATCGCATGGCTATGGACCAGCCTCAACCGACGCTCCCTTCCAGGCTCACGCCAAGCAGTTTTTGTGCCTCCACGGCAAATTCCATCGGCAGCTCGGCGAAAACCTCTTTGCAGAATCCGTTCACGATCATAGAGACGGCGTCTTCGGTCGAGATGCCGCGCTGATTGAGATAAAAGATCTGATCTTCGCCGATCTTGGAGGTCGTTGCTTCGTGTTCCACCTGAGCGGTGCTGTTCTTGACTTCGAGATAGGGAAAGGTGTGCGCGCCGCACTTGTCGCCGATCAGCAACGAGTCGCACTGGGAAAAATTGCGCGCATTCCTTGCGCTCTTTAATATTTTGACCTGGCCGCGATAGCTGTTCTGGCCAAAGCCGGCCGAGATGCCCTTGGAAACGATCGTGCTGCTGCTGTTTTTGCCGATGTGAATCATCTTGGTGCCAGTGTCGGCCTGCTGATAGTTGTTGGTCAGGGCCACCGAATAGAACTCGCCGACCGAGTGGTCGCCCTGCAGCACGCAGCCCGGATATTTCCAGGTGATGGCGGAGCCGGTTTCGACCTGAGTCCAGGATATTTTCGCATGCGCTCCCTTGCACAGTCCGCGCTTGGTGACAAAATTGTAGATGCCGCCTTTCCCCTCCTTGTCTCCGGGATACCAGTTCTGCACCGTCGAGTATTTGATGCTCGCGTGGTCGAGGGCCACCAGCTCGACGACAGCGGCGTGCAGCTGATTTTCATCGCGCATCGGCGCAGTGCAGCCTTCGAGGTAGCTGACGTAACTGCCCTCGTCGGCGATGATCAGGGTTCGTTCGAACTGGCCGGTGAACTGGGCGTTGATGCGGAAATAGGTCGACAGCTCCATGGGGCAGCGCACGCCCTTTGGGATGTAGGCAAAAGAGCCATCGCTGAACACCGCAGAGTTGAGCGCGGCGAAGAAATTATCGCCAGCCGGCACGACGCTGCCGAGATACTGTCGGACGAGATTCGGGTGCTCGCGCACAGCTTCGGAAAAGGAGCAAAAGATGACGCCGAGCTCGGAGAGCTTGTCTTTGAATGTCGTTGCCACGGAGACGCTGTCGAGCACCGCATCCACGGCCACGCCGGCCAACACCTCCTGCTCCTGCAACGGGATGCCCAGTTTATTGTACATGGCCAGAATCGCCGGATCGATCTCCTCGATGCTCTTCGGCGCCGACTTTTTCGGCGCGGCATAATAGACGATCTGCTGATAATCGATCGGAGCAAATTTGACGTTCGCCCACCTTGGCTCCGTCATTTGCAGCCAGTGATGATAGGCGCCCAGTCGCCACTCCAGCAACCAGTCCGGTTCGCCCTTCTTGGCTGAAATAGTGCGAATGACATCCTCATTCAAGCCTTTGGGCAGGCTATCGCTTTCAATATCGGATACAAAACCGTATTTGTATTCCTGATTTGTGAACTCGTTCAGTGTCTGCATCTCTTCTGTCATACATTTTCTCCATGAATGTTCGGTGTGACAGCCGCCAGTGTCACTCCCTGCAAAAAAGCGGTCAATTTCTCTTCAACAGGATTCAGCCCGAACTTTAGCGTGCATATCTCATCTCGGTCGCAGATGTTCCGGCCGTCATGGCAGTCGACGATGTGGATGGGACCTTCGAGCGCCTCCATCACCGCGGCCAGGGAGATTTGTGCAGCATCCTTTTTCAACGTATAACCGCCGCGCGAGCCTTGCACCGATTGAATAAGCTTGCTTTTTGCCAACTGTTGACATATCTTTGCCAGAAGCGGCCTGGGAATGTGATGACGTTCTGCTATCTCCTTGACCGTCGCCACACACGGATCTTTCATCGTCATCATGTGCTGCAATGCGATGAGGCCGTACTCGGTTTTTTTACTCAGTTTGAACATGTCAAAACACCAATATCGGACTAATTTAGTCTTATATTATAAAATAAAACCAAATTTTGCAAACAGATATTTCAAATATCGCCACTTTTCGTTTCTATGAAGAGCTCAACTTTTTCCTGGCAAAGGAAAATCGGCGGCGCGACTTTACGTTCGAGTTCAAGGGCCATCCGGCCATCAAAGATGCGATCGAGGCGATCGGCGTGCCGCACACCGAGGTGGAGGTAATCCTGGTCAATGGCCGCTCGGTCGGATTTGGGCACCAGCTGCAGCACGGCGACCGCGTCTCCGTCTATCCCATGTTCGAGAGCCTGGACGTCTCGCCCATCATCAGGCTGCGCGACAAACCGCTGCGCGAATCCAGATTCATCTGCGACGTGCATCTGGGCAAGCTCGCCACAATACTCCGCCTGTTGGGTTTTGATACGGTCTATCGCAATGATCTCGACGATCCGGAGATCATTGACAGGGCGCTCCGGGAGCATCGCATCATCTTGACGTGCGATCGCGGCATCCTGAAACACAGCATCGTCACGCATGGCGTCTGTCTGCATTCGCGGCAAGCGATGGAGCAGGCAGCAGAGGTCATCCGGCGCTTTGATCTTTTTGAGCAGGCGCAGCCGTTTTCACGGTGCACAGTTTGCAACGCACAAATCCAATCCGTTGACAAGCAGGCTGTGCAAGAACAGCTGGCGCCAAAAGTGAAACAAAATTATACAGAGTTTCGACAGTGCACAGGCTGTCAGCGCATCTATTGGCAGGGCAGTCACTATACCAGAATTCGCCAGAAAATAGCGCAGCTGCTCGACAGGAACTCGCTGTTTTTTCGGGCGCAAGATTGAAAAAAAATAAATTGATTCCTTCATCAACTCAGAAAAAGTGTCAAATTCAAAAATTATTGACAGAGATGAAAAGGAAAAGTTTGGCCCGACCTCTAGCCGCAACCATAAAAGGAACACGAATTCTCACGAATGATAAACGAATGAGCACGAATGAGAAAATCAATCATTTAAAGGAATATGCGACTCCACTACCTTCAACACGTCCCTTTTGAGAATCCCGGTTCTATTCTCGACTGGGCCGAGCGCGCTGCCATTGCCTTGACCGGCTCACATCTCTACCGCGGTGAACCTTTGCCCCGGCTCGACGATTTCGATGCGCTGGTCGTCATGGGCGGCCCAATGGGCCTCGCTGATGACCAGTTGTATTCCTGGATGGCGCCTGAGATAAAATTCATCGCATCGGCCATCAGGGCTGAAAAAAAGGTGCTCGGCATCTGCCTCGGCGCGCAAATGCTGGCCGACGTACTCGGCGCCAGAGTCTATCCCAATGGGCATAAAGAGATCGGCTGGTTTCCGATCACCTGGAAGGAAGCAGCGCGGTCGCTCGCGCATCTGCACCATATGCCGGCACATCTCGCTGTATTCCACTGGCACAGCGATACGTTTGATTTGCCGGCTGGCGCCCGTCAGCTGGCCAGCAGCAGCGCCTGCGCCCATCAGGCCTTTCAATACGGTGAAAGCGTCCTCGCCCTGCAATTTCATCTGGAAGTCAAGGAAGAAAACGTCAGGGCTCTGTTGTTAAATTCGGACGAGCTGGTCAATGCTCATCATATTCAAAACCGTGCCGAGATCCTTGCCGGAACAAAAGAATGCGATGCGCTCAATGTGAAAATGCAGCAACTGCTGGACAAGTTTTTTATCGGATAAAACTATAGATGGCGGAGAAAAAACAAAACAAACACAGACGATCCCGACTCTCTCGCGTCTTGCGATTTTTGCTGTGGTCTGCCTTGGCGTTTTTTGTGATCTTTATCTTGCTGATCGCTGGACTCGTCCTCTACTTGACGCCCGCGAGAATCGAATCGCTCGCTGAAATAACTGTCTCAGAGAAGCTGGGTCAGGAGCTCTCCTTCACCAATGCCCATTTTAACATCCTGGATGGCTTTGTCTTTCAAGATATTGTGTTATCGCCTGCCGCGGACAGCAGCAACGCCATGACGCTGCCCATTCATTCGGCGACTGCCAAAGAGATTTCGCTGCGCTACAGCCTGGCCGGCATCCTGAAGCGGAGACTGCTCATCACCTCTGCGGTCATTGATTCGCCGCGCGTCTGGCTGGAGATCAAACCCACTCCGGGCGAAAAAGAGGCGCCGACGGACAGCGCCGGCGTCATCGGGTCCTTCATTGCGCTGAATCTAAAAAAGTTTCGCCTCAGAGATGCGACCATCACGGTGGATGTAGTGGACTCGCTGCAACAGCAGCACATTTATCTCGACGAGATCAGCATCTCCCTCGATGACGTGGCGCTGCCGCGCGGCAAAGTCATGGCGCAGGACAGTCTGCTTCGTGGTCAATTTCAGCTCGATTGTCGCAAATCGAAATGTCTTTTCTCCCAAAGTCCGGCGCCCGGCTTTCGCTTTGCCGCTGTTCTGGATGCAAACGTCCAAATGATCCTGGCAGGCCTGGCGGACATTGAACTGAACGGCGCCATCGCCCTGGACGACATTGCGGTCGAGCTGGATGACGCCTTTGCACTCCAGCCGGACGTCGATTTAGCGGTGCTGGCGGACATTCGGGGGCGACTCAACGCCCGAACCGGCGCGGCACAGTTCGATCCGATTGCCCTGCGGATAAATGAGGAACCCTGGCTGTCGCTCACCGTGCAGGCGGACAGCCTGTTAAGTACGCCGTTTCTGAACGCCAGCGTGACGAGCAGCCGTATACCCGTGCAACAGCTCATCGCGCTGGCCAGACCCTTTGTCCCGGATTCCCTCATTCCGTCGATCTATCACCACAATCCGGATGCGCATTTCTCGCTCGCCGGCACAACGATCTCCGGCTTTGTGCCGGACAGCACCAGCGAGCGGACACTGGACGGCATCATCAGAATCAGCCTGCAGAACCTGGGCGTCACGTTGAACCGAAACGAGCATTTTCTGCGCAATTTCAACTTTACCTCCGAGCTTTCCGCGAGCCTCGGCTTTAATGAAATATTGAATCCGGCGGCGCACATTGCTGTCAGCTACGATTCTGTTTTTCTCACCACTGCCGATGGCCAAAAGGTCTATTCCGGCAGGTCGCACGTGCGAGCGGACGCACAGCTCGATGCAAACTTGTTTCCCTCTCTCATCGATGCCGATATGGCCATTGCCAATGTACTGGGCGCCGATATTCACGCGGACATCCGCATGCAGAGCGCCGGCAACCTGGAGACGCTCGCCGGCAATGCTGTTCTGTCCTTTAAGGGATTTGATATCTCGCCATTCACAAAATCGCAGCTTCGGTCCCGCGTTTCGGCGCACGCCGAGCTCGCGCTCAATTCCTTGCAGGACATTGTCACGACACTGCATCTCACGACCGATTCGATCATCGTGCAGCAGGAATTTGATAAATGGACCGTTCGACCCATTGACCTGACGTCGACATTTCGCGCTGCGACCGACACCCTTTTCCAGCATCTGACCCTGCGATCATTGACGGCGACGCTGAACGACATCCTGGCCGCAGAGCTGCGCGGCTCGGCCATTGTGACCGAGCAACCGATCATTGATCTCGATCATTTGCAGCTATCTGTGGATCACGCCGCGTTGCTGAATTGGCTGCCGGAGGAGCTCCAGGCGCCCATCGCCGATCTGGCGGTCACCGGCACGACGACGCTCACGTCGAACGCCCGCCTGAATCTGAGCGACACAACTCTGCACGCCGGTTTGCATGTTCAGACGCATGACCTGAACCTGGATTACCAGGATGGCCTGGCCCAACTGAGCGGCATCTTGCTCAACATCGAGGGCGATGTGGATTCAGAGGAGAGTGCGAGTCTGGCCTTCTCCCTCAATATTGATCAAGCTCGCAGCAATGAATTCACCCGCGCCGTCTTTCGCGATAATAAAATCGTGCTCAAGCTTTCCATGCCCGATTTTCAGACCATACAGATCGATACCGGACTGTTGAGTCTCCCTGACCTCAAAACGACCGGCACCATCGCCGGGCAGGTTCAGACCGTTGGTCACGCGCTGGTCGTCAATTCCCAGATCCGTTTGACGCAAAATGCAGCGGACACCATTCGCCTGATGCAGGACACATTCTATCACGGCAAGAATGAAATTGTGGTCAACATTCGCTCTGATTCGGCCATCGCGCATGTATCCGCCATAGTGAACATGTCAGATCTGACAGTGAGTCTGCCGAACGACATCCGCGTCGATCGCATCAACTCCAATGTGGTCATAGCGCAGAACATTGATTTAAAAAACGGCACATTGTTGATGTCGCCGCAGGAGATTGTCCGCACTCCGTCGGATGGCCTGGTCGATTATCAGCTGTATAAGGATTACTATTTTCAGGACAGCCGACGGCCAAGCGCCATTGATGTCCGTCGCGCTGTCCTCGGTGAGTACCAGGTTGAAAATATTCGTATTGAAGCGTATATCGGCGCCGGGACGGTCGAGATTCCCGCCTTCAGCCTCGATGCCTATGGCGGCAACATCGGCGGCTCCTTCTCGCTCATCAGCGATCAGGACAATATTCTTGAATCCAGCTACAAGCTATCAGCACACATGTCCGGCATCAACTCGGCCCTGCTGCTGCCGTCGCTGCAGTCGCGATCGCAAGGCATGTTGACCGCCCACTCGGAACTGCAGGGCAAGGGATTCGACATCATTCATGGCATCGACCTGGCCGGCTACTTTTATATCACAAAGATCGAATCCAAGGTGGCGGACAACTTGCTCACGTCTCTCGATCCCGAGGGCAAGGACTCGGCCATAAAATTCACCAAACTGGTGATGAACTATGGCTACAAGCCAAGTTTGTTGACCTTTGATATTGGCAACGGCTATTGCTATCCGGCTGTCCATTTTTCGCAGCCCTGGTACAATCCCGTTCGCTTGAGCGGCGGCAGCATAGAGTTTGCCAGGATACCGATTGCCTCGCTGCTCAAAGCTGAAAAATAAGCTATCCCAGATGGAGGTTTCATGAAGTATCTTTACATCGTCGTCATTGTCTTCATCCTCTGCAATTGCAGCATAAAGTCGCCCGAGTTCACCATCACCGGGCAAAAGACGGCGCTCGAACAGCAGGTTCTGGGCAGTTATCAGCATCTGACAGATAATGCCATCGTGACGACATCGTCGCGCACAGGTGGCGATGGCAATGAGCTTGACACATCGCAAAAGCAGGCGATTCTGCAGGCGGTGCAAAACCAGAAATTCAATCGAGACGAAATTGACGAGCTCAAGCGCGACAAAGTGATCGGCGAAAATAACCGCGGCTATCTGCAGGTGCGTCCAACGCCCAAATATGAGCAGGATGAACGTTATAAAAAGCTGGTTGATGATCTGGTGGAGGAAGAGAACGGCGACCGCCGTGTCATCTACCAGCGCGTCTTGGTGATGAACGATGTGTCGCAGGAACAGGAGATCAATTCTATTTTTGCCAACATGCAAATTGACCAGTCCGCCCCGGGCACATGGATCCAGCAGCGCGACGGCGAATGGATGGAAAAGAGTGAAAATCGCAAATGAACGTGATTCGCGTAAAATCCCGAACTGTTTTGGCAGACGGCCAGGGCGGATGGTGGCGCGCATGAGAGCACGTGTATCGCAAAACCGTATGATCTTTTTCTGGCTCATCATCCTCCTGCTGGGCGCTGAGCTGCAGCCGGCAGTATCGCCATCCGAAGCAGAGCGGCGACAGATCACAACCCATCCTGAGATCGATCTCGCACCGCGTCTGTCACCGGACGGTGAATGGCTGGCTTTTGTGTCAAAGCGATCCGGCAACTATGATATCTGGCTCAGAAATATGCGTACAGGTTTTGAGCGCCAGATGACCACGCATCGCGCCGATGATTTTTATCCGGTATGGGATGTGAAGCAGCGCTATCTCATCTATGTCAGCCAATCGAGCGATGCGCACGGCGATCTGTTCAGACTCAATCTCAGAAGCGTACGGGGCGAACTCATCGCCAAGGGCGAACCAGAACGGCTGACTTTTTATCTGGGCTTTGATGGCTACCCGACAATGTCCGCCTTTGACGAGCACATCGCCTGGGTGTCCGATCGCACGGGTCGACCGGAAATCTGGCTGCAGACAAAGAAAAGACTGGACATCCGACAACTCACCCACGGCGGCGCCACCCATCCGGCGTGGAGTCCCGTGCAGGACTATCTCGCCTTCACTTCGTTTCGCCAGGACAGCAGCAACGGCGACATCTGGCTGTTGAATCTCTATGCACCGCTCGAGCTGTTTGAGACAAAGCTGCCCACCGACAGCCTGGAACGCCCCATGTGGCCAATCACGCGCGGCCCAATGGCGGATGGCTTCCCGACATGGACCGCCGATGCCCATAAAGTCCTTTTTGCCCGCCACGCCTTCGACACAAATGGCGATGGTCATCTGACGCCGGCCGACAAGTCGGTGTTGTGGTCGGCCGATATCTCGTACACGCCGATTGACAGCGCGCGCGTCGGCAATCCCTCGTTCGAAATGTTTCGCGAATCATTTGATGAACGCATCGCCCTCGCCGCCCGCCCGCTGACGCCGCTTTACTATGATGCGCAACAGCCTGATTACGGAACAGATGCGCGCACCTATTTCACTGCATCGCTGAATGGAAATTCGGATGTCTGGTCGGCTGACATCTCTCACTTTATCTCGCCGGATTCGACAGCTGTTTTTGATTTTCTCGAAAGCACATATCCGCTGCCGCGTCACCTGCGCAGTCAGCAGCTCGATTCCCTGTTAACCGTCAATCCGGCGGATTTGACGGAGCAGGAGCAACGGCGTCTGTGGGATCGGCTCACCGCCCTGCAGCAGATTTTTGATGTCGAAAAGACGGACGACCATACAAAAGCGTCGGCGCTCTATGAGGGCGGCATTTGCCTGATCCTTTTGGGCTGTCCGGATCAGGCGAGAATTTACCTCGCGCAGGTCATGACCGCCTACTCGGATGCGGCTGAGCAGGCGGCGTGGGCAGAGCTCGCGCTCGAGGGGATAGAGTCTTCAGCCGAGTCCTTGACCAACGACCTGATCGATGCCGCCCTGATGTTGCAGCAGAAATATTCCAGCTTGACAGAATTTCAGGCGCAGACGGAGATTCTTCTCGGCCGGCTCTATACGAAAAAGCTGGATCGGGTGAACGCGGAGCGGCATCTCGCCCCTGTTCAGGAGCGTTTTGCACAATACCCGGAATACGGTTCGGAGAGCCGATACCTTCTCGGCAGACTGTATGAGCGTTTGGGGGAATCAGACCGGGCCGCAGAAGTCTATGTCGCCACTGTGCAAACCTATGCTGAAAAAGAATGGACGCTGCGATCTCGAGATCGTCTCATCGCCATCTCCATCGAGGGCGTGCAAAGCGATCAGGGCCGTCTGGCCGCCTATCGCTCGCTGCACGAACGATTCAGCGAGTTCAAAATGATCTCTGCCGAGCCGCTCTTCCGGGCTGCCGCTCTGTCGGTGCGCATGCATAACTACGATGCGGCTCTTGAAATTTATGATTCGATGGTGCACGACTATGCGGAGCTGCCCGAGATCATTTTTGCAGCTCGAAAGGAAAGCGTCGAGCTCCTGCTGCGAATCGGCGAATTCGTCCAGGCTGCCGACGAGCTGGGTGCGCTGGCGACCGACTATGCCGAATCGTTCCCGCAATTGGCGCAAGAAGCGAACGATCGGCTCGTTCAGCTTTTACTGGAATCGGCGCGAGATCTAAAAGCGTCGGGCAACTATGCTGTCGCTGCCCTTCGGTACCAGCGCGTCCTCGACCTGGATGCCTATAACCTCATGGCGCACAAGGGCTATATCGAATGCATGTTCAATATGAATAGCATCCAACAGGTCGTCAACGACTATGAGCAGTTGAACAAGGCCATTCCGAACAACAACATCCTGCTTTATGCTTTGGGCCTGGCCTACTCGTATCGCGGCACGCGCGTCCGCGATGGCGTCTATTTGGCGAGCGATGTCGTCCAGGATGATCTGGAGCGTTCCAACGATCTTCTCAGAAAAGCGCTGTCATTTGACTATAACCAGATTGAAGCTTATCTGACGCTCAGCTACAATTACGAAATGCTGGAGAATTTCCAGATCTGGGAAAAAGGCAAACCTAAAAAATTCTTGCGCAAGGCGGGCGATGCAATCTCTGCTCCCGTTGTCTGGCTCTTTCATACGGTGACGTTTTATAACGAAACAAAAGCGCCGCGCTATTTCGAGAGTGCGATTCAGATATTGACGAGTGCGCTCGCGCTGAATGATGAGGAGAAAAGGCCGGATCTCGAAGCAGCAGTAGCCCTCAATATGGCCAACAATTACTACAATCTCGGTGAGTATGGTTTCAGCAAGGCCTATGATTTCTACCACTTGCGCATGCGGTATGATTCGACCTTTGCCGATGTTCGTCAGGAAGCGCTGATCAAAGAACGAATGGGCCACTGCGCGATGGTGGTGAGTGATCTCGAACACGGTCCGGATTATCTCAAGCGCACCATAGCACTCTACCGAGAAATGAATGATCAGAATCGCGTGCTTGTGAATATAAAAAGATTGGCCTTGCTGTATGAATTTGGCGGAGATAGTCAGCAGGCGCTCGTCTACTATCAGCAGGCGGCGGACATTGAGGCGCAACGCAATCTCTATGATGGTCTGCTGCGAAGCTATAGAAGTCTGGCCTTTCACCATTATCTTCTCAATGAAAAGGATGAGGCTGTTTTTTATGCCAACAAGGCGTTGGCCATGCTGGATGAGGGCCTGGTGCAACGATCCGAGGGTAAGCCCATTCGGCCGCAGTTCGGCATCCTTGGCATCTATTTGCCCATCCCTTATGATTTGCGCAAGGTGGGGGCGAAATCCATCCTGCAGTTGTCAACGGACGAGGAAGAGGCGATTCTTTACACCATCCTGGCCGAAGCGTTTCGTCAGGATCGCCAGTTCGAAAGCGCCATTGCGTTCTATGAAAAAAAATTAAAGATCTATGAAGAGCGATTCGATTACAACGCGCAGGCGATTTTTCAAAATAATATGGCCTATCTCTATTTTGTCAAAGGCGATTATGATAATGCGTGGAAATGGTTCACAAACTCGTACTGGATGTGCCGCAGTGCGAAAAATGTTGGCGGACAGTTGCTCAACATCGCCAACGCCGCGCACGTGGTCATGACGATTGTCGAAGAGCCTGATCAGAGGAAGAGGATCCATCTCGCCAAATATCACAACTGGATCACCGGCAAGATAAGAGAGATGCTCAATCTGACGGAAGAGACGCAGAGCCTCTATGCGCTGAACCGCACCCACCTCTATATGCTTTTATCGGATTTGCTGATGGTGACGATCGAAGATGCGGCGCAAGCTGATGTCGAGGCGCGCTTGAATGCTGCACTGCACACCATTCATCAATCGCATGTGGCGGATACGCTCCTGTCGAGCGCCCTGAAATTAGCTCAACAACTCAAACTGCCCGCCGAGGAGGCCGCCATTCATTTCAAAAAAGGCCAGCTCTATGACGCACTGGGAGAAAATGATGACGCGCTGGCCGAGTTCATCGAGTGCAGAAAAATTGCCACGCAGAATGAATTGACCGATATGCAATGGCAGGTGAATACAGCCATTGGCAAAATTGTTGCAGTCCATTCGTCGGACCTGCTGCAGACGAGAAATGATGCCCTCCATTACTTTCAGCAGGCCATTCAGATCTCCGAAGCGAACCGCGCCAAGACACCCGGAATTTCCGTCGCGCGACACAGACAACAGGTTCAGGAGCCTTATCGCGAAGCGATAAAATTTCATGTCGCGCGAGGATCGACGCTGCAAGCCCTGCAGATGGCCGAGCGCATGCGCGAGAGAAGCTATCTGGATATCCTGGGAGATGAAAAGCTCGATCTGGGCGTCGGCGTGCGGCAAGAGCTGTATGTGCAAGCCGATTCGCTCATGAAGGCGATGAATGATCTCGAATTTGCACTGCTCCAGCCGGGTCAGCAGAGCTCCAAGGCGCGGGAAGGACAACGAAAGTTGGCGACGCTGCGGACTGAATACTCGGAGGTGATGGAACAAATCCGTTCACAAGCGCCGGAGATCGAATCTTTGATCAAGATCACGCCGGTCAACTTGGAACAGTTACAGAGTCAACTGCCCGACAGCCTGGCGCTGCTCTATCAGATCGTCGATGCAAAAGAGAGCTTTAACTGGGTCATGACCAGGGATACGCTCTCTTTCTTCTCGACGCCCTTTGACAAAATCGAGGTCGCGCGGACATGGCCTGCGCTGCAAATGGACTCGCTGCAAAGCATGCCCGACGCCTTTGCTGCACTGTTTCAGCACCTTGGATCATTCTCGATCGATAAGGTGGTCTTCATCCCTGACCATGATTTTCTGCTCTATCCGTGGACGCTCGTCGCCGAGAGCGATTCTAGCATGCCGGTCATATCATCCGTCAGCTCGAGCTTGACCGCTTTTGCCATGGCGCTGCAAAACAGCCGGCCAGGAGGATATCAAATATACCTGGCGCCAACGTCCCCGGAGATGGAAGCGGCGCTGGGCAATTACGACATCATATCTCCTGTGCCTCAGCAATCGGGCAACGTCTTCTTTGCCCAGCGGGCGCTTTTTTCCCAGGCCGATATCATTCATCTCAACGCCACTCTCGGAGCGAACGACGTTTTTCCCGGTCTCGCAGAAATCGTCTATCAGATTCCGCAATCACAGCCCGCAATCATAAAAGTGAATGATTTATATGCCCTCAAGAGCGGCGGCGCTGCGCACCTGACGTTCGTGCAGGCCCAGGACGGCGCACCAATCCTCTCTCCGGAACAGTTTATTGCCTGGGAGCGGGCATTCTATTTTGGCGATTTCTCTTCATTTTTACTGGTCTCGCACGCGATGGACTCAACCGTGAATTTCTCTGCTGAATTCTATCGCGAGCTCTCCCGCCATCCCGTCGATGGCGCGATCGCAATGGCCTGTTCGACGCTCTCTGCAAACGGTCAGTTGGATGCGAAGAGCTGCAGCCCGCAACTGTACGGCTTTGGCGGCAGCGATGCAAGGGATGGATCTGAATCGGTTCTTTTGAGCGCGAAAAGCCTGCAGAATCTGGCTGATGTGGCCTTCAGCGATCGAGAGTGGGCGCACGCGCTCGACCTCTACAAACTCGTCAGCAAGCTCGATCAAGGAGCTCGCCAGATACCGGAAGTTGACTCTCGCATGCTGGCCTGTGCGATTCTGGACGGAAACTGGCAGCAGGCGATTGATCTGCATCGGGACATGGCAGATCGTTATGCGCGTCTGAATGACTGGCCGGCGGTCGCTGATGTCCAGCGCCATCTCGTGGTCTATTATGAACAGATTCGTGATCTGCAAAATGCGGACAACTCCGGCTCGAGCTATCGCCGACTGGTGAGTGAATACGGACTCGACTTTGATGCCGCCTTTGCCTGGCAACATGTCGCTTCGATCTGCATCGATGGCGGCAATTATGAGCGCGCCGTCGATTTACTCCTGCGCGCCGCTTCCGAGTATAAGCAGCAGAAGGATGTTCAACACCAGACGATAGCCCTGCAACAGGTCGCCGATGTCTACGCCTACGACATCCGCGATCTCGACAGCGCCCTGCGTCACTACGAGCAAGTGATGAATATGGCGCGGCCGCAGTCAGCTCGCCACTCCGCCGCCGTTTTGCTGGACAAGAGTCGGGTCTATTATCATTATGAGCTCTGCTCCAGTGCCAAACGCCATGTTCTGCAGGCTTTGGATTACGCCCGACAAGCATCCGAGCATGATCTGGTCGTTCAATGTGAACTGCACCTGGCGCTGCTGTCGTTCGAGCAAGGGGATATTCGTCGCACCAGCGCCCTTGTGGATGGATTAGCTGAACCCTTGACCGCGCCGCTGTCGATCGATCGCCTGTTGCTGCAGAGTCGGATAGCAGCGGAGCAGGGCGCTGTGCAAAAGGCCGAGAGCATGGCCAGGCGCGCCGTCGATCTGGCGACGAAAAATCGCGACGCTCGATATCTCGTTGTAAGCCTCCTGCACAGCGCCGTTTTGAGCTGGTATCAGGGCAAACATGCTGACGCCATCTCTGCCAGCGAAAAAATCCTGGCCTCCGTGAGCATGCACTCCCGATCGAGTCTCGCTGCTCATATCCTGCTGGGAGTTCAATTGTTGGACACCGGCGAAAATGAGGGGGCGCTGCAGTATTTGCAGACCGCGCTTGAGCGGGCGGCGCATCAGCATGATGATCTCGCGCGCGCCCAGTGCTATCTGCATCTGAGCCGCGCTGTTGGCGACAGTGCGGCGCATGTTTTTGCCGAAAAGGCCATCGCGTTGTCCGATTCGATGGGACTTGCACAGATCCTGTGGCGCGCTCACTGGCGCGAGGCACAACTGGCGTTGACAGAAGGCAGACGAGAGGATGCCGGCATCCATTTTGAAAATGCCTTGCGCGCGCTCTTGCGTTCGCAGCCCAAGACCATTCTTCAGCAGCTGAACGACTATTTCTCGAGCACAGAAGAGGATTTTTTTGCCGAACTCATCGAGTTTCACACTGCAGCGGATGATCCTCTAGCCGCGCTGGCTGTGCTGGAAAAATTGCAGCATCGTTCCATTGTCCGTACGAACCAGTCGAATCAGAATACTTTTTATAAAAATGCGCAAAAACAGGCGATGATGGACAGCCTGGTGGAAGGAGCGGCGTTCAATCGCGCCCGCCTGCTGGTCGCAAAAAGGCGAGCTGATGGCCGAGAGGACAGGACCTTTGCCTCGCTGCGTCAGATGACAGAAAGCATCCAGGCCGGAATGGCGCAATTGATGCTAAAGGACGGCGACAGCACGCAGACGCAAAACTATAGTGATTTGATCGCGCATATGCCGCAAGATGCGGCTGTTTTGTGCACATTTTACACCGAGACAAAACTTTTTCTCTGGCATATCCGCAGCGATACGATCGCCTTGCATGAAAACCATCTTACGCCGGACCGCCTGAATGAGTCGCTTGGTGATTTGTATCAAAGGCTCATCTCGCGCGAATCGGTCGTGGCATCCGTTCAGTCGCTTTACAATGATCTCATTGCCCCGTTTGATCTGACGCGCGATCAGACCCTCGTCATTGTGCCGTACGGAAAGCTGTACTATGTGCCGTTCTCGCTGCTCGGAACTGACGGCAGTGCACCCCTCGGTTTGGATGTACGTCTGTCGTATGCCATTTCACCCGCAGAAGCGCTGCATGCTCTCGCGCAGGCCGATCGCCCGGCGGTCCGGTCCATAGCTTTTCTGACGACGACCGCCAGGACCGCCAGAGATCTCTCCCTGACGCAAAACGTAGCGCACAGCTTGGCTCGCTATTTTCAAAGCGTCACACCATTGTCCGTTGCTGACAGAGCTGCAGATGTGACCCCGGCGCCGAATCTGGTCTACGATGCGTTGTTTGTCGGCGCCAGATTAGAGTTCAATTCGCGTTTTCCATACGACTCGCAAGTCGCCATATATAGTTCTGAGAATGAACAGATCCTTGATCTGAACGACTGGCTGGCATCGTCGTCCGCACCGCTGACCGTTTTTGCATCTGGGCGCGTCATGGACTCGTTTTTTCAGCAGGGGAACGAATGCGCCGGTTTTTATGCCGGAGTGCTGGACCATCATGCGAACGGCATCCTTTCGGCGCAGTGGCTGGCAGATGAGACCGCATCCGCTGTCCTGATCAAAAGATTTTTCCGCTTTCTGTCCGAAGGCTATCCGTGCATCGAGGCGCTGCGACTGGCGCAGCGGGTTGTTTACGAATCCATCGATGCACACCCGTCGGCCTGGGCTGCCTATCGACTGTTCGGCGAGATTTATTGAGTCTTTTGGCTTTTTCCAATGCCGTAACCTGAGAGGAGTTCACTTGAAACACCTGACACTGCCGCTCATCCTGCTCATCGGCTCACTGGTCTACGCAGAGGTTCCGGATGAACCGCTTTACCTCAACATCACCTTTCCGCCGCCGAGCGACACGGTCGATGCGGATTATGTGCGGCTCTCCGGAAACACTCTGCCGGGCGCGATACTCAAAATCAATAATCGGCATGTCGAATTGTTCCCGCCGGGCTCATTTGCCACCCGAACGGCACTGCAGGAGGGCATGAATCAAATCATCGTTATGGTGCAAAAAGGGGATGAGATGGTTCAGGATGTCCTGCTCATCTATCGCCCGACAAAGCCCAAGAGCCTTGCTCCGGAACCAACCCGGCTGGAAGAGACAGCCGTCGAGCCGGCTGAGGACATCTGGCTGCGGAACGGTGACCACTTGTCCGTGCAATGTAAAGGCAGTCCTGCAGGAGAGGCCAGATTCAGCGTGGAGCGACTGGGAAAAAATTTCCCCATGGTGGAGGTGCCCGAACAGACAAACGGCATCGCCGGCATCTATAGCGGTGTGGTTAAGCTTGCGAATCTGCCGGATGACCGATCGCTCGAGATCGAGTTCGAATTGACGGGACGCGACAATGTGAAAAAGCGACTGGCTGCGCCGGGAAAATTGCATATCCTGGCGGAGCAGCTGCCGCTGATCGGCATGACCGAAACACCGACTTTGATCTATGGAGCGGCAAAAGGCTATGTGCCCATCACGAGAATTCCGGACTCGGTGAAAGTACATATCATCGGCCGTGAGAATAAGCGATTCAGGATTGATTTGCTCAACAGAAACGGCTATGTCGATGTGGGTGACGTCAAGATTCTGCCCTTTGGCACGCCGTTGCCGCGAGCGGCGATCAGTGCGCCTTATATTCAGCAGGACAAGGATTGGCTGCATTTGATCATGGCGACTGGCGATCGATTGCCGTTTCAGACGAACATCACATCTAATCCGTTCGCTGTCGAGCTCGAAGTATGGGGCGCCCGGCAGGCGTCGCACTGGATCACCTATCCGAATACGTCTGTTGATGTCGAGGCTTTGACCTTCGAGCAGTGCGATGACGATATTTTCAGGATCAGAGTCCAACTGACCCAGGAGCGCTCATGGGGATACAAAGTGCATTACCTGGATGGCGCTCTGCATTTTTCAATACGCAGACAGCCCAAAATTCATTCCACAAATCCGGTGCGCAATCTCATCTTTGCCCTTGATCCAGGCCATGGTGGCGAAGAGACCGGTGCAACAAGCCCTCTCGGTGTGCTGGAAAAAGATATCAATCGAATTTGGGCGGACAAGCTGGCCGCACTGCTGGCGCAAAACAGCGCGACGGTTTTTCTCACTCGCCAGGCGGATGAAACCGTGGCTCTGACAGAACGCGTTCGACGCGCCGAGCAAGCGAACGCGCATTTTTTCATCTCTTTGCATAACAATGGCACAACAGCTTGGGGCAATCCGCTGAGCGCGCAGGGGACGAGCGTGTACTTTACGCTGCAGCAGAACAAGGATCTTAACTGGGCCATTTATCCGCATATGGTGAAATTGGGCCTGTCGCCTTATGGTCGGATCTATAACTCTTATTTTGTCACAAACTCGACAGGTTTTTTGGTCTCGCTGGTGGAAGGTGGATTTTTGACCCATCCGGTTGAAGAATTGAATCTGGCAAACGAAGAGTTCATTCAAAAAATGGCCGAAGCGGTCTATACCGGCATTGTTGATTTCCTGCGGGCGAATGCCGATTGAAAGAGCGAATCGCGAAAGGCGTCAAATCACCCCAACGCAGCGATGAATCAGACAGGGCTTTTCGTCCAGGGATTCAATGCCGGGACGAGCTTTTAACTGAGCGCGCCGGAAAATCAGATCTCAATCTTTATAAATATTTATCCTGATTCGCGCCGGCTCGGCGATCAAAACCGGTATATTCACGCCGGCCTGAACCTGGAAAGGATCAGGATAGGGCGCTTCGAGTTCATGATTGAGCCAGAATCCTGGTTCAAATCGAGAGCTGTCGTTTGCATTCGGTTTTCCATCCGCCTCAACAGAGACAAAAGTCTGGTCTTGCCAGTCTCTGATGGAGAGTAAAATGATATATTTCCCCGGTTCGACATATTTTTTGTGCTCGTCTTTGCCGTCCCAGAAAAACACATAGCGGCCGGTCAAATCGAAAACATCATCAATGAAGTGAATGACGAGCTCTTTTTTCTCCTCATTCTTCAATGGATTGCTGCAGTGAATCGCCAGAAGAATGGCGATGAAGAAAATGAGCGATACTTTTTTGATCATAATCCTCTTTGTCGTTGGCGCATGCATACTCTTTGAACGCACCGGCATCAATTATTGATCCATTTTTCCACCCAGGCGAACACTTCAGTCCACCATAATCTCGCATTTTGCGGTTTGGTGACAAAGTGAGTCTCATCCGGAAAATAGATGAGACGAGAGGGCACCTCATATCGCTGCAGCGCGGTGAATGTCTGCAAGGCCTGCGTGACCGGTACGCGATAATCGCCCTGCCCGTGAATCACCAGCATGGGTGTCTTGATCTTTATGAAATTCGCTGCATAAAAAGAGGGCGACCATTTGGCGTACAGCTCCGGATTTTCATAGGGTGTGCCGCCAAACTCCCATTCCGGAAACCAGAGTTCATCAGTGGCGCCGTACATGCTGCGCTGATCGAACACGCCGGCATGACTGATGAGGGCGGCGAAACGATCGGTCTGCGTCGCGATCCAGTTCACCATAAAGCCGCCATAGCTGGCGCCGGCTGCGACCATTTTGCTTCCGTCAATGTAAGCGAAATTTTCCAGGACATAGTCCAGGCCTGCCATCAAATCGTCGAACGGCGCGCCACCCCAGTCTTTGCTGACAGCGTCGCACCACGCCTGCCCGTAACCCTTTGAGCCGCGGGGATTTATCGCCACGACGACATAGCCGGGAGCGGCGAACATGGAGGTGTTCCAGCGATAATGAAACTCATCGCCCCACATGCCCTGCGGTCCGCCGTGAATGAGAAAGATGAGGGGGTATTTTTTCGCCGCACTGAAAAATGGCGGTTTGACCATGAGACCGTGACACTGCCCGCCGTCGGACAAGGGATACCGGAACTCTTCCGTCGAATTGATCTCCAGTTCATTCAATAATTTCGCATTGACAAAAGTGAGCCGGGTGCTTTTGTCTTTTTGCACGTCATGGACGAATATTTCATGCGGCATGATATTGGACTGCTTTTTGAAGAACAGCCTCTTGCCATCTGCGCTCAGCTCGAGATCCGAGTTCATATTTTCACGGATCAGTGCGGCTATTTTTCCACTTTTTATATCTATCCGGTGGACGGTTTGCCGACCCTGCTCGAGCGCATTGAAATAGAGAGATTTGCTGTCGTGCGACCAGATGACTTGGTCGGGAGATAGATCAAGCGCCGCTGTCAACGCGCGTTTTTCGCCAGTGCGGCGATGATAAAGGATGATTTCGTATTGATCCGCCTCAAAACCGGGGCGCGCCATGGCGCGGTACGCGATGTACTCGCCATTCGGTGAATAGAGCGGCTGATTGTCGACGGCCTTGTTGTCGCCGGTCAGGTTGGTCGACATTCCGCCCGTGACCGGGACGAGGTAAATATCATTGTTCGTGTTGGCTGCCGGCATCTCCGAACGATTGCTGACAAAGGCCAATTGCGCACCGTCCGGCGAAAAGACATAATTCTGTCTGCCACCCAGGTCCAGCGGCGGGGCATCAAAATTGCCGGGAGTCAGATCGAGGACATTCTCGCCATTCGCATCGCAGACAAAGATGTGCGTTCTTTTGCCGTCGGTCCATCGATTCCAGGATCGAAAGAGCAGGTCGTCGATGATCCGCGCTTTGATCTTGGATTCCTCGGCTTGTTTGTCCATCTCGGCGCTCTGCTGCAGCGATGTCGCATCGGCATGCACCCTGGCCGAGAAAGCGATTTTCGATCCGTCCGCTGACCAGAGATAGTCATCCACGTCCACCGGAAAACGGGTGAGCTGGCGCGCCTCGCCGCCGTCCAGCGGCAGCGCATAGATTTGCACGCTGCCATTGCGAGCGGAAAGAAATGCAATGGACTGGCCATCGGGTTTCCATTGCGGCGATGTGCTGCTTTTGCAATGGAAGGTCAATTGACGAGGTTCTCCGCCCTGCGAAGAGACGAGCCAGATATCGGTGTGGCCTGAATTCGCTTCCATGTCGTATTGTGTGAGGCCAAATGCGATCTGGCTGCCATCCGGGGATAGTGCGATTTCATTTATCCGTCGCATGGCCCACAGGTCATCCACTGTCATGGCTCTTTCGCCGGCGCATACGGTCGCTGTGATAAAGAGTGAGAATGTCAAGAGCTTTTTCATGTTTTCTCCGCGTCTGCTAACTGCTGATCACCTTTTTAAAGTCAAGCACTGCTTTTTCGACACCGACGAGCATCGCTCGGGAGCAGATCGCCCAACCGACGTTGAATTCCTCGATATATTTGATATCGGCCAATTCCCGCAGCGCCTGCGTGGACAGGGATCGGCCCGCTGACACGCCGAGACCGATCTTGTTGGCGGCAATGGCGGCGGAGCGAATTTGCTCGACAATGTCGGTCATGGCGCCCAGATCATCGACATCCGCGAGGCAGCTGGTATTGATTTGAACATAGTCGGCCTGCACGCGGGCGGCGGCGCGTATGTGTTGTGGTTCCGGATCGACAAGCATGGTGACAACGATGCCGTTGGCGCGCAAGGTGGTGACCGCCTCCTCCAGATAGGACAGGGTGTTCTCTGCATCGAGCGACCTGTCGGGCTCCTTGGCAGCGGACGACGGCAACAGCGTCACCATATCGGGAAGCCAGCTCAGCGCTTTTTTTATCATGTCGTCATTCGTCGGGATGGCCAGATTGAGATGCGTCTGCACGACCTCTTTGAGCAGACCGACATCGCGATCAGTGATGTCGGAACGATCTTCGCGTAGTTGCACGATGATGCCGTCGATGCCTGCCATCTCAGCGGCGAACGCAATGGAGACCGGATCAGGATTTCGTCCCTTTTTCATATTCCTTATTCTTGCCACCTGATTTAGACACAATGATAGACGAGCCATTGCTTTTCCTTTCTGTCGTTCTAGTCCAGTACATCTGAGACATAAACAAAAGTTATGCCCGAAGATTTTAGCTGCGGGATCATCTCTTGCAGCACATCCAGCGTCTTTTTTCGAACATGGCCGATGGCAATGACGCTGCCCTGCTCCTTGGCGATGCGCGACATTTGCGCCAATTGTTTTCGGATAAAGCCTTTATCGTCCTCAGCATCCAGGAACAGACGGTTCTGACCGGCGGGAACACGATAGCTCCTGGCGGTCTCATAAGCGACGCTGGCCTGACTTGTCCGGCTGTCGACGAAGAATTTATTCATCCCCTGCAAGGATTGCATGACCACTCGCATGAGCTCGCGGTCCGCCGTCGCCTTTGATCCCTGATGATTATTGAGCCCCACGGCCATGGGAATTTGGGCGAATGCCTGTCGCAAGCGAAGCGATACTTTGCCGGGATCCTGACCGGTTATGAGCGTAAAGCCTTCATCGCTGTATTTTTCACGCTCCGGTTCCATCGGCATATGCACGAGCACTTCTTTTCCGTGCAGGCCGGCGATCTCGGCGACTCGCTGCGAATGGGCGAGGCCGGGAATGATCGAAATGGTCAACGGCGTCTGCATGGTCAGAAAAGAACGCGCCAGGCTGTTGAAGGCATAACCAAAATCGTCGATGATGATGGCTGCATTTCCTTGCGTCATAGTCACCCGACGGGACGAGACAAAGAGCAAATCTTCGATGACGATCTTGCCCTTGCCAATGCTCATCACTGTTCCGTCAGCCGTTTTGCGGCAATCAATGATGCTCGCACCGACGTTCTTCAGTTCCGAGCGCAAAACATCGTAAAAACCAAAAAATGCAAAATCATTGGGGATGAGAATTTTCGTCAAACCCTCAGCCTTGGTGATCTTATCATCGAATATATCAAATTTCCCAAGGACATCTCGGACGGTCTCGCTCACCTCGACAACCGTGGCTCTCTTCAATCGAGTGGATGGTTTTCGCGCCACCGGGATCAGGAAATTCACCACAAGAAGGACGATGGCCAATCCAATTAAAATCCAGAACTTTGTCGGGAGCGCCGGCCATCGAAATTCAAAATGAGGAGTCTTGAATTTAGACTTTTTATCTTTGATCTGCCGAGTTTTTCGTTTCATAACATGCCCCTCTACTTGCCAAAATGGGCTTTCAAATCGCTCCACGTCAAGCTGTCGCTGATGGACACATCGCGCCAGCGATGGATGTACCAGACGTCGTCCGGCGTTCGCAATAGACGGAATTCCGCTTGCCCGGCCAAATGGTTGAAGCAGACCGACTCTGAGCATTTGTCCTGCATCTTGATCACATAATTTTGCAGCAACGTGACGGAATCCTGAAAAGTGGTCTCTTTCAGGCGATTGAAAGTGATATTGATGAGCGAGTCCTTTGGCAGATGCGAATAGAGCTGATTGATGAAATTGGACTCGGCTTCTTTGTCCCAGCGATCAAACATCCCCGGATTGGCGTTCGCCACTGCCGGCTCTGGATAAAATATAAACTCTTTTGCCGACACACTCGTATCCGCCAGGCAACGGAGATAATTGGATTTGTTCTTTTCCTGCATCGCATTTTTCAGATTGATCAGCACATAGCTCGGAGAGGTCGGTTGTATCCAGCTGGACTGTTTTTTTTGCGGCGGTTCCGGCTCACGCGTTGCGAATGGATTGTCGCAGTAGTGAAAAAGCATGAAAATAATCGAGATTGTCGCTAATTTTTTATTTGTCATTCCCTGCATGCCCACATATCGATTTTAATATATTCGAAATCAACTCCTTTATCAAGTGGTTTTTCTCATTTCTATGCCCGGCCTCGAGCCGCTTCGACATAGCGCAATGACACCTCTCTCGGCTGTTCGAGGGAGAGCGCTGCACAGCCGTGGGCCCTGCGCAGGCCGGAGAGTTTCTTCGAGAGTATCTTCCTCAGCTCGATCGGGCCATAATCGTCGGGATAGATATTGGTGATGCTCTCAATGCCCGCATGTCGATGGTTGCGCCATTTGAGCA
>RQOI01000536.1 GCA_003854995.1 Candidatus Zhuqueibacterota bacterium | reverse complement strand
TGGCCGTTCTCGCTATTCGATGTTGCGGTGACAATGGTTCCCGACGGCTCTTTGAAGACGCCGCCGCCCGCAGTGACGGTGAACAGCACTTGATGTCCGGACTTTACATTACCAAACTTATCCGTCACTTGCACGATGAGAGTGACGAGTCCGCCCGCCTTTTCAGAAAATTGCTGCGGACTCACCCGGTTCAGCCTGGCTGCCGGACCGGCTATAGCCATGGCGCTGAATTCGACCGGCGCGACGTCCGGGTAATCGAGCAAGGTCACGCGCGCCCGTTGTTCGCCCGCACTTTGTCCCAGCATCATGATCGCTGTCGCGACGCCAGAGCCATCGGTGCGCGTCTCGAATATGGCCGCATTGTTGAATTGCGCTATGCCCTTTGTGACCTGGAACTTGACCCGAATATCGGCGCCTATGCCGTTATTGAACGGATCGAATATCTTGACTTTGAACGGCGCGAGCTCTTTTGATACTTCTCTTGTCTGGTCATTGCCCGAGACAATCTGAATCGATTGCGGCAGTGGCGGATCGACCGTCAAATAGAAAATTGCATGATTTTTAGACGGCAGCTGCGGCTGCTGCATGCCCTCGGCGATGATCTGATTTTCGCCTCTGATCGTGCCGGCCGTGTACAATACGCCGGCAAAGCCTTTGGCGTTTGTTTGCAGCGTGAGGGAAGCGCCCGATGTCGAGACGCCTGTTCGACCCTCAAAATTGCCGTCACCATTGCCCGGCACAACGGAAAATCGCACCGGATAGTTCGGAATGCCATTGCCGTACTGGTCCTGAATCTGAATGATGAGTGAATCAGGAAACGTCTTGCCGGCGCCCTGGCGCTGGTTATCGCCGCTCAATTTTGCCAGCTTGTCTGGCGCATCCGGCAACGCAGTGGTGGTGAATTCCATGGGAGCGCCGTTCAACGTCGCGTTGATGCGGACGATGTGGGCGTTGACGCCGGCGATCCTGCCGATCGTCCAGGTCACCTCAGCGATGCCGTCCGCATCGGTCGAGTCGACGACGCTGGTGTACAAGCCATTGAGTTTGCCATCGCCGGCAGTGATCTTGAACTCGACCGGATAGTCGGAATAAGGCTCTCCCGCCTGATTCAAGACTCGAACGCGCAGCGGTTCGGGCACAGGGGAATTGACTTTGACCTCAAAATGGTCCATGCTGCTCAGACGCACGAGTTCAAAGGGGATTGTCCCGGCTTCGGCGACGCCCTTGAAGGCGATGTGTTCAAGATCGGCAAAATTATTGAGATAAGCATCGATCACGGTTTCCGGTTCATAGCCGAGCTTGAGTGACGCTTCGGCGACGCCATTTTCATCCGTATTGGCTTTGGCAACCTCGCTGCCGCT
>RQOI01000535.1 GCA_003854995.1 Candidatus Zhuqueibacterota bacterium | reverse complement strand
CTGCGGGACACCTGTGGCGATCCCATGGGAAGAGGCGTGTCTGAGTTGACTGTCTGCTGTTTCAGCGGGGAGCGCTCGCAATGACTGGGGAGGCGGTCATCGTCAAGGTGTGCTGCCTGCTACCCTCAGTCATCGTCAAGGGCTAGATATTATTTCCTTCCCGATGCCTCTCCACGAGGTCGACGGTCAAAGTACGCATCACTCGGATGAATCCTAATTTTCCGCACCCCTGGTCGATCCTATCTATCGAACTTTAGTATAATATCCGCTCCCGTCGACTTGGTGTCGCCGCTGATCAGCTGGAAAAAGAGATACTTTGTCAGCTGATATTCGACGGTGACGATCTGCGGCGGGCGGTCCTCCTCGAGCGCGCCGATGGAATGCTCGTAGCTCATGAACAGATCGGGCGTGATGTATTTCCCGACAATGAAGGTCGCGGTGTTGAGGTTGTCCTTGCCCTTGATCTCGAGATAGTCGACGCCCAGCTGCCGACCCAGCCGTTTGGAGAGCTCGGCCGACATCATGCCGTACAGCAGATCGCTGGCCATATAACTCTTCGGCTGTGAAGTGGTCTCCATTTGCCGATTCATCTCGTCCGGACTGCGATTGAACAGAATATAGGCAACGGCCTCTCCTTCGGTGATATTGTCATCGTCCAGTTTGAAAGCGATGTCCGGATTCATCGCTTTATTCGTGACAACGAGATAGATGGTGCGCTTGGCTTTATTGCTGTCGCGGAAGGTGTACGCTGCGGTGACATCCAGTATCGGATTGATGGTTTCGCCGCCCTGAAAACTGACCGTCCCTTCGTCTACCTTGAAACGACGGGCGAGAAAATCGTATTGCCCCCGCAGAATGACGATCGATCCGAATAATTCAAACAACTCGGAATTTTTGATCACCTCCACATCGCCGCCGATCTCTACATGCATGTTATCGCTTTTGAACCAGGTGTTGCGCGGGATCTTGACTTTGAGAGCGCCGCGCATGTTTTTGAGCAGCGGCGACGCCTCTTTTTTTGCAGCGACGGTCACGGTGGTATCCACGGCGAGGGTATCGGTCTCAGCAGCGAGTGCTTTTATCAGCAACGGCGTTGCACGTGATTTTATCTGACTGCTCTGGCCCGTCAGCGCCGGCAAGTAAAACGACGAGCGTATGATCTCCAAATTGCCGGCGAAGCGAAGCGCGTCCAGCGGACCGTTCATCCCCATATTGGCATCGATCTGAATTTCGTGTTCCGGCTTGCGCGACAGATAAAAATTGTCGGCATTGATATTCAGACGAATCGCCTTCAGCGTCATTGCCAGGAGGTTGCTGTCGAGGGCGGCAAAGCCGTTCATGCTGATCCAGCCGTTTCCCTGCGCCGCCCTGAGCTGCTGCAGGATGAGGCTGTCGGATTTTATCACCACCTTGAGGTCCAGGTCATCCAGTTGAATGCCGAATGCGTCGTTTCTGATCCGGCCATTATCGATGGAGATGACGCCGCCGGGAGCGATATCGGACAAGGTGTTGCCGACGTGAACGTCCAGGCTGAGAGTGCCCGCAATATCGTCGATGAATTCTCTCGGCGCATAGAGATTGGCCAACGGAATGCTCTCGGCTTTAACCGCGATGTTCAGCGGTTTGTCATCAAAGAGGCGGAAAGACGGCTCGGACAGGGAAAAATGCGCCGGTATTGTCCCGCGAACCGTGAGATCATTGGTGCGCGGAATGAGCAAAATATCGGCCTTTATCTGCTCTCGATCATAGGCGATCGATCCCTTCAGCGTTTTGATGACAATCTGGTTGACCGTCATGTCCGCAATATTTGTCTCGATGTCCAGGAGCGGCTGATCAGCCTCACCGGCCAGTATTATATCGAGATTCACCTGCCCGTCCAGGGTCGGATGATCTTTGAGGAACTCGGCGAACGGCGCCAGGCGAAAGTTGCGCACGCGCAACTGCAGGTCTTCCTCGCCCTGCAGTCGAACTGTCCCATCGAGGTAAATTTGCGCCTTTGCGGTGTCGCTGTCGATGCTCTCGATGAGGAAATTGGTCACAATGTATTCTCCGTCGCCCAACAGGATGGAGGTCTCTTCGCTGCCACCGCGCCACTGCCTGTCGCGCAGATCCACCTCCAGGCTCTTGATGTAAATGATCGGCAGATCATACAGGTAGTACTGGGCATGCAGACGCGCCCGGATATCATCGCCCTGCTGCAGGCTGGTCCTGATCTCGATGCGCTCGGGCGTCAGATCCGCTTGCAGATCGACATCGTGAACGAGCACGTTGCCGACATTGATGTTATTGATCGTGGCATGCGCTGCAGCGGCCAGTTCTTCCCGTACCCTTTGGGCATTGAAATCGACGTGCAGCGAATCGATTGTCTGAGTGCCATAGGCGAGCGAGTTCGCCTCGATGGCGCCGGTGAGGAGGAGCGAATCCGGCTTGCCGTTCAGATGCGCCGAAACGGACGCTCTTCCGCCAATGCCGGCGCCGATGAACTGGTTCAGTGAGGTCATGTCATCCGCCTGCACTGTGATCGACAGATCACTCGTCGAGTCGAGGCTGAGTGTGCCATTCGCTTCCGCATGCACGCCGCTGCTCCGTACTTGCATCGAAGTGATGGTGATGTCCTGGTCCGCCAGGTGCACGACCGCATCGATCGTATCCATTTCAATACCCTGGATTCTGGAGGGCTGCAAGCGCAGGGCGCCATCGGCTATCATGTCCTGGGGTGAAAAAGAGCTGCCGTTCGCCGTCAGGCAAAAGTTCAGATCGGAGACGAGGCTGCTGTCCTGCGCGATGGCGGCGAGATCGAGGTTGCTGCCGTTGAGCGCCAAATCGTAGATCTGGCGCGATGTGACGTCTCTGACGCGCGCGACGACGTTCACATCTCCCATGTCGCTCATCAAGTCAAGTTTTGCCTGGATCGATCCTCTGTTGTAAGATGATGCGAGCGTCAGCCGCTCCACCATTCGCCCCTCCAGCTCGCACTGTCGGAGCTGCACGTCGATATCGGCCTTCGCCGTGGCGGCCGAAATGCCACTGCCTTTGGCGGACAGGACGCCATTTATGACGATCGATTGATCGATATCGGGCAGCCAATCGGCCAGACTGACATTCGCGACCGTAGCGGTGATGTCGTAAAACGGCTCAGCCTGCGTCGAATCGCCGAGAAGGTGGGAAAAGTTGCCCACCGAGGCGCGCACATCGATGCCACTCTGCGCGCTCTTGAGCCCCAGCGCCGCCTGCAGTTGATCGTCCTGCAACTGACCCGTCACTTCGAGGCGCGGTTGGCCTTTGATGTGGATCGACGGCAGGAGAGAGCGAAACTCGGAGAGATCGAGCGGATTTGTCCTGATGGCCGCATTCGCCCCCAGAGGCGCCGTGCCATCCAGGCCAGCAGAGCCGGTCAATGCATTTTTCGCCGTCCGAATGGCAAAATTGTTCAAGGATAGACCCTGGCGAGTCTGCTCCAGCGAGAGCGTCATGGAAGACAAATTGAATTCCGGAGCACTCGTCTGCACGCTCATGTCCTGCAGATGCAATGTTTTTGCGTCTGGCGCCATGCGGCCGGACAGCTGCATGGCGAGTCGAACGTGCCGCGGAATGAGCGAGTCTTTTGCAGCGATCCTGGCGCTCAGGTTCTTCAGCGCCAGCTGATCCAGATCAATGGTCCAGTTGAAAGCGCTGCTGTCCGCTGGCGCCTTTGCCTCCTGATCCGCCGGCTCGCTTGCGGCTTCAACAAGATGGTCGAAAATCCAGCTGCTGTCCGGCAGTTGATAGACAAAAAATGTTGGCGAGTCGATGGTGATGGCTGAGATGACCACCTTTTTTTTCAGCACGGATTTGAGATTATAATGGAGCTCGAGCGAGGGGATCGCTGCGAGGGTATCCTGGTCAAAGGTCAGCGCGAGGTCGGACAGCGCCAGGCGGGAGAAGAAATTGCCGTCGATGCGACCGATGGACAATTCAGCATTGAGGCTTTTGTTGACGCTCTTTTCAACAAAGCCGGCCAGCCAGTTTTTGAACGGCCGCGTCTGGATGACGAGCGGCAGAGAGAGGAGCGCCAGGATAAAGATGACGAGAGTGATCAGGATGATTTTCGCCATTCTTCGCATCAAAAGGCCTCCCCCAGGGTCAAATGCCAGCGAATGTGCTTGTCATCATTGTAGACGGGCTTTGCGATATCGAAACGCACCGGGCCAATGGGTGTCCGGAACCGCAGGCCCAGGCCCACGGAATGATTGAACTCGTTCAAGATGTCGCCAAAATGTCCTGGCCACACATTACCCCCATCCCAAAAGATCGCGCTCGCCAGGGAGCCGATGATCGGGATGCGAAATTCCAGGCTGGCCTCCAGCAGGGTATTGCCGCCGATCGGCTTTTCATCCTCGTCTCTGGGCCCCAGCTCATGTCGAGCCCAGCCGCGAATGGAATTGGCACCGCCGGAATAAAAACGATCTTCGACCGGTATGAATCCGCCGGCATCCATCGAGTTAATCTCGCCGACCTTGAGTCGCGCCCCCAGCACGGCGCGCGGAAGCGAGGCATAGTGCCGCAGGTCGATCATCCACTTGGTGTAATGATAGGTGCTGGGGCCGATGCCACTGTATTTGAAGGTCAGGCTGTTGTTGGCGCCTTTGCTGGGAGAGAAAATATCATCGGTGCTATTCTGGGCGACGCCCAGGGTTACGCTCGATTTGTTGTAGAGATCTGTCAAATTCGGCTGACTCTTGGCAGCGCCGATGCTCGTCGTATCCAATTTGACTTTTTCATAGGTATAAGTGATGCCCGTGGTCAGAATGCGCCCGATTTGGCGCTGGAGGTAGACATTCAGACCACGGCGATGCACATCATAGGAGGTCTCGTACTGTCGCCGAATGAAGGGATTCAAGCCAAAACTGGCAGTAGGGCTGAGGAAGGCGGGCTGGGTGAATCTGAGATTGATGTTGTAAGGTTCCAGTGCTGAATATTTGAGCAACAGATTGAGCCGGCGCGCGCCACCCAGAAAGCGAAGCCATTGCGTGTCCATCGAGGTGCGAAAACGGTCCTCCTGTCCCCAGCCAACGCCAAACTTGTTGGTGAAGCGCGGCGCTTCTTTGATTCGAATGCTGACAGGGATTGACGCTTTTCTGCTCTCTACAAGATTGGCCTGCAGACTGACAACTTGAAACACATTGAGCGAATAGATCTGCTCCTGGGATTTGTCAATCTCTTGCCGGGAAAACAGATCGCCTTGTTTGAAGGATATTTGTCGGTGAATGATCGCATCCGCCACATGATCATTGCCCGAGATGCTGACGTCGCCGAAATGACAGATGGGTCCGCTGTCGATGGCATAATGGATGTCCGTCGATCTCGTCTTCTGGTCGATATCCAGTCCATAGTCAATGTCGGCATAGACAAAACCGATGTCGACCAGGTCATTTTTGAGTCGTGCCAGATCTGCGTTGAAATCGTCGTCGCGAAAGCGCGATCCCTGCCGCAGCTTGAAAGCGCTGCGCGCCTTGTCCGTCGCTTTTGTCAGTTCTTCACGAAAAGAGTCACTTTTTGTGCTGAAATGGATCTCCATGACTCTAATCGGAAGACCTTCCTCAATATGGTAGACAATTTCGACTGTTTTCTTTTTGTCATTGATCTGCAAATCCACCCGGACATCGGCCTGCGTGAATCCTTCCTGATGATAGAAATGAAGCAGTTCATCCAGATCAGCCTGCAATAATGGCTCGCTGAAAGGCACCCCTTTTCCTTTATCGCGCAGTCTCTCGAGACCGTTCTTGGGCTTGAGCGTCATTTCTGCTGACAGCCGGTCAGAGGCAATGGTCTCATTGCCCTTGAATGTGACCTTGCGAACCCGATAGTTCTCCTGCGCCCACAGTGGGTATGTCAGCAGCAAGATGATGAGACAGAGTCTGGGCTTTGCAGATGATGAATCCAGGAACATGCAGCCTTCGCAATCGTTAAATGGATGCTCGCGAGAAATTAGTAATAATTTGACAAAAACGGCAACACTATTTCCGCTGCATGAGATTATCTAAAGATAAAATGCGCATTTTCTCTTTTTTCTCCATATAATGCACAGTAACCTGGATTATTCAAAAGCGCCTCACAAAGACCCGAAGACACAAAGAAAAAAAGTTTTCAGAGTAATAGAATAACGGATTCCTAAAATAATGCCTTATATCTCAAAACAAGTCGTCATCATTCTGATCTCCTTATATTGTACTGTCCAGCCGCAGGCTGTCGTCATCAACGAACTGATGCCGGTGAATGTCTCGACTATCGCTGATGAAGATTTGGATTTTTCCGACTGGATTGAGCTGTATAATCCTCATGACCTGGCCGTCGATCTCACGGGCTATGGTCTTTCGGATGATGTGCGGGATCCGCTCAAGTGGGTTTTCCCGTCAGTGTCTCTGGCGCCGTTTGATTTTCTCCTCATTTTTGCTTCGGACAAGGATCGCCGGGAGCTCTGCTTTTGGAATACGGTCATTCGCCAGGGGGACAGTTGGCTCTATCGCCGCGGCGACAGCGAACCGCTGGCTGGATGGCGCACCATCGATTTTGACGATTCGGCTTGGCTGACCGGCGCCAGCGGTTTTGGCTATGGCGATGATGACGACGCGACGATCGTGCAGAATGTCCTGTCGATCTATGTTCGGACGTCGTTCGCTATTGAAAATCCGGATCAGGTCAGCCGGCTCGCTCTGCACGTGGATTATGACGATGCCTTTGTCGCTTATCTGAATGGCTATGAGATTGCGCGCGCAAATCTCGGCAGTCCAGGCGAATTCATCGCCCACGACCGGCCGGCGGATGCCAATCATGAGGCGCTCGGGATTCAAGGCTTGCCGCCGGAAAGATTCGATGTGCGTGATCTGTCCATGCTGCGGTCAGGCCGCAATGTGCTGGCCATGCAGGTGCACAATGTCGATGCGGGTTCATCGGATATGACGCTCATTCCCTTTTTGACCATTGGCAATCACTCGTCTGACGAAAATTCTGTTCCCGAAATGCTGAATTTGCCATACGTTCACCTGCACACCAATTTCAAATTAAAGGGCGCCGGCGAGACCGTCGTGCTCGTCGATCCGCACGGCGCGCTGATCGATTCGGTGCGGTCGCCCGCGCTGCAAGAGGACGTCTCATTCGGCCGCACATCGGATGGCCGCTGGCGCGTTCTCGCCCTGCCCACGCCCGGGGACGCCAACATCGACTCTGCCTTCACCGCGCCCGCCGGCGCGCCGCTCTTTTCCCGCCCGGGCGGCCTCTACGATGCATCACTGACCATTGAGCTGTCGGATACCAGTGGCGGCTACATCGTCTATACCCGGGATGGCTCTGAGCCGCAGCCGAACGGCAGCCGATATTCGACGCCCATTGCGGTGCAAAAAACGATGTGCATCAGAGCGCGCTCCTTTCATCCATCGCGGCCGGCCAGCCCAATTGTCACCCATACCTACATCTTTGATGAGGAGACAGAGTTTGCCATTGTAGCGCTGGCCTCTGATCCCTTTCATCTCTATGACTATGAGTCCGGAATTTTTGAGTATGGCCCCAATGCGAGCCCGGACTATCCTTATTATGGCGCCAACTTTTGGCAGGATTGGGAACGGCCGGTGCACGTCGAGTTCTACGAGCCGGACGGCGAGACGGGCTTTCAGCTGGATGCGGGCATGAAGGTGTTCGGCGGCTGGAGCCGTGGCCGCGATCAAAAATCACTGGCCATCTTTCAACGCGGGAAATATGATTCGCGACAGATCCATCACCGAATTTTCCCGGACAAACCCATTGATCATTTTGAGAGCTTTATCTTGCGCAACGGCGGCAATGCGTGGGACGGCACCATGTTTCGCGACGCTTTCATGCAGACACTGTGCAGGGGCGAGATGGACCTGGAGACAATGGCCTACCGGCCGGCGCAGGTCTATCTGAACGGCGACTATTGGGGAATGCTGATCATCCGCGAAAAAATCAATGAACACTTTGTCGCCGCCAACCGCGGCCTCGATCCCGACCGCATCGACATCCTGGATACGACGGGCCGCAGCAGCGCCGAGGTGATGGCCGGCACAAATGCCGACTATGTCGCTTTGCTGAATTTCATCGAAACCCATGATTTGTCCGTCGCCGAGCACTATGAGACAGCGGCTTCCATGATAGATGTCAATAATTTCATCGATTATCAAATTGCCGAGATCTATTTCGGCAACACCGATTGGCCGGGGAATAATATCAAATATTACAAACCGCAGATTCCCGGCGGGCGCTGGCGCTGGCTCATCTACGATACGGATTTCGGTTTCCATCTCTATGACGACTCTTATAATCACGATACCCTGGCCTTCGCTACAGAAGCCAATGGTCCGAGCTGGCCCAATCCGCCCTGGTCGACGCTGCTGCTGCGCTCGTTCTTGCGCAATGAACATTTTCGCCGGCTATTCATCAATCGCTTTGCCGATCATATGAACACGACCTTTGCACCCGCCAGAGTAAAGACCGTTCTCGATGAATTCGACGCGCTGTTCGGGCCGGAGGTTCATCGCCAGCGGCAGCGCTGGCCAGGTTCCGAGGGGCAATACAGCTCGCGGCTGACGCGCATGCATCTGTTTGCCGATCGACGAGCGCCTTTTGTGCGCGAGTCGATTCGCGACATGTTCAACATTGCCGGCGATATCCGCGTGACCCTGGATATTTCGGCGCCGGGAGAAGGCTCTATAAAGATCAATTCGCGCGCCATCGCCACTTTTCCATGGCAGGGCAGCTATTTCAAAAATGTGCCGATCACCTTGCAGGCCATACCTCATCCCGGATATCGATTCGTGCGATGGGACGGCCTGCAAGACGGCGCGATGACTGTGACGTATGACTCGCGCGCTGCTCTGACCGCCAAGGCGATTTTCGCAGCCGCGGCTGCGAATACGGCTGACATTGTGATCAACGAGATCAATTATCACAGCGGGCCTGACTTGCCCGCTAAAGAGTGGCTGGAACTCTATAATCCGGGAGAGGTCTCCATCAGCCTGGCCGGCTGGCGAATGCGAGATGCAGATGACGGACATTTCACGCTGCCGACGAATGCTTCCATACCTGCACATGGCTTTGCGATCCTGTGCACTGACACGACGCATTTCATTAGGTTCAGTTCGAACGTTGATTTTGTCTATGGTGATCTGCCGTTTGGTTTGAGCAATGCCGGCGATTCATTGTACCTGTATGACTCGACAGGTCGGCTGGTGGACGCTCTTTTCTACGACGATGAACCGCCCTGGCCGCTTGCGGCGGATGGCACGGGTCATACACTTGAGTTGCGCGATCCAATTCTGGATAATGCGGATCCGGTGAACTGGCTGGCCAGCAGCATCGTTGGCGGCACGCCGGGCCGGTCAAATTCCGTCTTGAGCGACATCGGCGCCCGCGCAACATCGGCGAACAGCTTTTGGCTGGCGCAGAACTATCCAAATCCGTTCAACGGTCGTACGACCATCCACTATTCTCTCGCCGCTGCGGGATTTGTCCGCCTTGTCGTCTACGATCTGCTCGGCCGGGAGGTGGCGACGCTCGTTGCGGAGAGACAATCCCCCGGACTCTTCAGCGTCAACTGGCGGGCGGACGGGCCGAGCGGCATCTATCTCTGCCGGCTGGAGATCGAGGGCGCCGCGGAAAATGTGACTTGCGTGAAAAAGATGGCCTTTGTGCGCTGATTCAGCTTTGAACTTTTGAAATATTGACCCACACGAGGACACCAAGACTCCAAGATTGATTTTATTCACTTCATATCATGTGAAAGAAAGCGTTAAACACGAGACCAACTTTTCGGAACAGATCTAACATTATGTTTCTTTGTGTCTTGGAGTCTTTGTGTGAGGCGTTTCTGAGTCATCCCCTAATGCAACAGCGTCATTTTTTTCATGACCCGCCAGTCGTCGATAAAGAGCTCATACAGGTAGATGCCGCTCGCCACGGCTGCTCCCGCCTCATCTCGACCATCCCAGCAAATATGATGTTCTCCCGCGCTTTTAAAATCGTTCACCAGCGTTTTTATTTTTTGTCCCCTGATGTTGAAAATGTCAAGCGCGACATGCGACGCCCTCTGCATGGCAAAGCGGATGGTCGTGCTCGGATTAAACGGATTGGGAGAGTTTTGGTAGAGCTCAAAGATGTCGGGACAGTCGCGCTCCCCTTCATACACCTGCGATATGAGAGGTTTTTGCAGGCGTTTATCGGTGAAGATTAAGTACTCCCCGGGCGCCAGCGTCACGCTGCTGCGCACCGATTCAAGGGACAGGGAATCGCCGCTAATATAGTCGTACCACTGTCCGGGATGGTGGAACGTCAGGATTTTGCTCTGTTCACGGACATCAAAATTGCCGACGATCAGGACATTCATCGACTCGTGATTGATTTTCAGCCACTTGACCGCCTGACCAAAAGAGGTCGTATAACTTGCGCTGGAGAAAGCCGGCTGCTCTCTTTTCAGACGGATGAGGGCGGCAAAGACGTCGTGCAGTCTTTTGCGATTCACCTGGTTCGCATAATCCCAACGAATCGGTTTGCTGCCGAGGCGGCCGTTATAGGTGATGGAGTAATCGTAACCGAGCTCGCCGAACTGCCAGAACATTTTGGGTCCCGGGAGAGTGAAAAAGAAAGTGGCTGCCAGCTCGATTCGCTCGAGCGCGGTCTGCAGATTTTTTATGTCATAGCTGCCGCTGCTGTTGCCGCGCTGCAGGTTTTTGAACATCAGCCGTTCTTCATCATGGCTTTCCATGTAGGTCACGAGATGCGGTGCACTCCAGCCCCGATTTTTATAGCTGCCCCCGGAAAAATCCGAGCTGTCAATCTGTCCAATTGACGCCCCGCCGTAATCATGGTTTGAATTGCCCCAGATCAGCATGCCATACTCGGCCAGCTCTTTTTCTTCGCTCTCTTCGGTAAAGTGTTCGAGGATGATGTAGGCGGTCGAATCGATTGACCAGACGGCATCGGCCATTCGTTTCAGGATGGCGATGCGAGAGTCGTCGCGCGCCCAGCCATCGCCCGGCCGGTTGGTGAAGCCTTTGCTAAAGTCGAAGCGGAATCCGTCCATCCGGTACTCGGTCAGCCAGTGCTTCGTCACCCGGTCGACGAAAGTGCGGGTCGCTGCGCTCGCATGATTGAAATCATAGCCCCAGGCATAAACCGGATTCGGCGACGTCTCATTGTACCACGGATTGAGGCGCATGTTTTCCGCATAGAGCTGCACCATCGGCGATTGACCATAGCTGTGATTCAGCACGATATCCTGGATGACCGCGATGCCTCGTCTGTGCGCTTCGTCGATGAAACGCTGCAGATCTGCCTTGGGACCGTAATACTTGTCCGGGGCAAAGTAAAAGGAGGGATTATACCCCCAACTTGAATTGCCCTCGAATTCCGACACCGGCATGAGCTCGATGGCATTGACGCCGAGCTTTTCAAAATAGCGCAGGGTGTCGGTGAGCGTCTTGTAGTCGTGCGTTCGCAAGAAATCGCGCAGCAGCAATTCGTAAATGATGAGCGATTCCTTGGCCGGCCGCTGGTAATCGTGCGCCTGCCATGCATAGGATTTTTGCGCCGACAGCACCGAGACAATGCCTTCTGCTTGTGCCGGATATGGCGGCAGATTCGGGTAGGTCGCGGCCGTGATGTATTTGTCGTGCTCGGGATCGAGGACCAGTTCCGCATAGGGATCGGCGATCGTCTGACGGCTGTCGACAAGATACTGGTAGGCGTGGGAGGCATTCGGATCGAGACCCGAGAGGGTCAGCCAGTATTTGTCGCCGTCCGGCGTCTCCTTCATTTTTAAGGCGGGATCAGCCTCCCAGCTGGTCCAGTCGCCGATGACGTAGAGAAAATTTTTGTGCGGCGCATGCATGACCAGGGTGATATCGCCATTGGCGTGGTAGGTGATGCCATCTTGCGTCCCTTCCGGCAGCGGGGAGGTGATCGTTGGCCCCTCGGCGAGGTAGTAAAAGCTCACTGATCTCGATTCGGCGCCGTCGCTGACGAAAATATCGACGTGGTGCTTGTTCAGGTCATTCAGGATGATCCGGTGCTGCAGACTGTCGGAAGCGATGGTGCGGATCAGAGTGTCATCGATGTATAGGGCAAAATTCACGATCCGCGAAGCGATGACGAGGACGTTCAGGCTGTCGCCCAAGTCTCTGACATTGTGCTGACAGGGCGGCGAAAGGCGGGCCAGGTGGAGGCCCGGTTTAAAGATCGGCAAAAAGATATCGCCGCCGCTCTCGGTCTTGCCGGTGCGGCTGCCCGTCGCGTTGCGAAAGACAAAGGCCAGGTGGGTGACCGGCTCGCCGGCCGCTAAGCCATAATAGCTGCGGATGTGAAAGCGCAGGCGCCACTTGTCGTCGCCGAGCGCGGTCATTTTTGCCTTGCTGATGTTCTGACCCCAGTCAGCAATGACGTGCTTCCAATCGGATGAGCCGCTGCTGCTCTCAGTCAGGACGCCGGTGTGTGCATAGACCTCGGCGGCGCCGACCAGTCCGGCGCTGCCCTGCCTGGCATCGTAGGTGATGGTGATGGTGTCATCGATTGTGGCAAAGTAAGGAGTCCATGTTAATAGTTGAGCATGGATATTACCTGCGAAGAAGACGATGAGAGAGAGAAAATATGACGATTTCATGATCCTGTCCCGAATACGTGCAGATTGAGTGCGAATTTCGCAATTTGATAAAAATAGTGCCTGCGAGACAGAAAAACAAGCGATAACTGGTAAGAGGTCAGTTTCTGGCAAGGTAGATAAAAGATCAACACCAGGTCACGAAAACGCAAAGGGACACCAAGAAAAACTCTATTGTCACTGTAAAAGGTCAGTTATGGGTAAGGCAGATAAAACATCAACACCAAGTAACGAAAACACGAATGTCAAAGGAATAGCTAAATCACTG